>DATNPC010000903.1:0-4323 GCA_036703375.1 Allocoleopsis sp. | reverse complement strand
CTCCGGGGCAATACCAGCACCGGTGTCTTCGACTTCAAAGTGAATCGTTCGTTGTCCGTTGTTGGTTGTTTGTTGTTGGTTATTGCTAACTATTGACACTCGTACCGATACCCCACCGTCTTGCGTAAACTTCATCGCATTCGAGAGGAGATTAATCAATACTTGGCGTAACTTGATTTCGTCGGTGTGGATATAGCGGGGAACGTCTGGAGCGCGTTCAAACACTAACTGCAACCGCTTGTTGTTTGCCTTGAGTTGGAACATATCCTTCAAGTCCTCAAGGAAGTGATGCAGGTCGCAGTTCGTTGGGTTGAGGGTAGTACGTCCCGCTTCAATTTTGGATAAGTCTAAAATCTGATTGATCAGAGTCAGCAGGTGTTCGCCACTATGGATGATGATGTTGAGATTTTTTTGGTGTTCTGGAGGTAGAGAGGACGAACGAGTTAATAATTGGGAGAAACCCAGAATGGCATTGAGGGGAGTCCGCAGTTCGTGACTCATATTCGCTAAGAACGCGCTTTTAGCTTGGTTGGCAGCTTCGGCGGCAAGTTTAGCTTGTTGTAGGGTTTCTTCTGCTAGTTTGCGATCGCTAATGTCTTCAGCAATTCCCACAAATCGGAAGGAGTTCTGATGCGGGATGGGGAAGGAACGGGCGCGAATCCAACGAATCTCCCCATCAGATCGCACAATGCGATAGGTTTCGTCAAACTCGGCGAGATCGCGAATTTGGCGATCGAGTGCTGCGGCAATTTGCGGCTGTTCCTCTGGGTGAATCGATTCTATCCAGGTTCGGGGATATTGATAGAGGCTTTCGCAGGTTCTTCCCCAAATTAGTTCGTAAGCGGGACTGATATAAAGGATTTCTCCACTTAGGGAAAGCATAAAGAATACTTCTCGGATATTCTCTGCCAGTTGGCGGAATTTTTCTTCGCTCTCGCGTAACTCCTCCTCGGCTTGTTTGCGTTCCGTAATATCCTGCACGGTACCGAATAACTGGACTACTTCCCCCGTCTCATCGAATACCGGCTGTCCCCGACCCAAGGTATATCGCATGGAACCATCGGGTAAAAAAATCCGCATTTCATGCTCGTAGGGTATGCCTTGAGTCATGGCAAGTTCGCTGCTACGCAAAACTTGTTCTCGATCGTCGGGATGAATCTGCTGTAAATGCTGCTCTTCGGTGGGCTCGCCTTGGGTGGGGTCGAGTCCGTAAATTCGGAAGGTTTCATCCGACCAAGCGAGTCCGCGATTGACCAGATCGAACGACCAATTTCCTAAATGAGCGAGGCGTTGGGCTTCGGCAAGGGCGTGCTCGCTTTTGACTAAGGCAAGTTCAGCCAGTTTTCGCTCGGTGATGTTTTCTGCGATATAAATAAAATGCTTGGGTTCCCCATCGGGTTCGTGCAGGAGAGACACCACAATATTTGCCCAAACCACCGAGCCATCTTTGCAAATGTAACGATTCTCCAGCGAATAGTTCTTGATTTCACCCGCCAACAACTGGCGGACAGACGCTTGCAGTTGAGGGCGATCCTTGACAGTTGTAATCGCTTGGAAGGTGCGTTCCAGCATTTCTTCACGGGTGTAGCCAACGATGTCGCACAACTTCTGGTTGACTCGGAAAAACTGACCCTCCAGCGTGCAAAGACCAATGCCCACAGCCGCTTGATCGAAGACAGCGCGAAATCGGTTTTCACTCTCGCGCAGTGCCTCTTCCGTTTGCTTGCGTTCCGTAATGTCTTCTGCCAGTCCCACAATGCGTAGAGGCTGTCCGGCCGCGTCGCAAACGATCGAAATATCAGCCACAATCCAGCGCACTTGACCGTCGGGTCGAATAATGCGATATTCTCGTCTGACTGGCTTACCTTGGAACTGTTCGTGCAGGGAATTTAGCACCAACGAGCGATCGTCTGGATGGATTGTCTCTATCCACGATTGGGGATTTTGGTAGAGGCTTTCACAGGTGCGTCCCCAGATCCGTTCATAGGCTGGACTGGCATAAAGATACTGACCCGAAACGGCCGATCGCACAAAGAAAAACTGACGAACCGTTTCTGCAATTTCGCGGAAGCGCTCTTCACTCTCTTGTAAGGCTTGTTCTGTTCGTTTGCGATCGGTAATATCTTGGCCGATTCCCACCTGCCAACCATTGGGTAGGCGAACGTTCGCCCAACAGGTTTCCAAAACCTTCCCATCCCGAGTTCTCAGCTGAACGTCTCGCCAGGTGCCGTCGGCTCTCATCATAAACTCGAACAGTGCGGCGCGATAGTCTGGATCGGGATAGCATTGGGCCATGACATCGATCTGCCTGAATTCTTCGAGCGACCAGCCGATGGTGTTCTCCATGGCTGGGTTGACCAATTCGACCTGAGCCTGAGCGTTGTAGAAGCACAACATGATGGGGATATGGTCAAAAATGGTCTGTAACAATTCCTTCTGTTCTCTCAGCGCAATCTCGGCAGCTTTGCGATCGCTAATATCAGTTAACGTCCCGACATATCCCACCACTTTGCCCGTTTCATCTCGTTCCACCTCCGCTTGGGCTAAAACCCAACTAGTTTTTCCCTCCCGATTTAAAAGGCGGTATTCGTCTTGCCAAGGCACCTGATGAGTCATGGAGTATTGCCAAGTTTGCTGCACTCGGTTGGCATCTCCGGGATGGATATAGGAACCCCATCCCCATCCCAATACCTCGTCTAAGGACACATCGACGATTTGACACGCTCGATTATTGGCATAAATTGTCTGTCCAGAGGCATTAGAACGGAAAATTCCTACGGGGGAGATTTCCGCTAAGAGGCGAAATAGCCTTTCGCTTTGCTCTAACGCCTCTTCTGTTTGCTTGCGCTGGGTGATGTCGGTGAGCATCCCTAAGGCTCCCGTAGCTTGCCCCGACTCATCTATAGTTGGACTGGTTGAGATAATCACCCAGAGTTCAGAGCCATCTTTGCGGCAGAATTTGAAATCGTGCTTTTCTTGAATTCCTTGACGGCGACGCTCTAAATTCCGATTTGCGATCGCTATTCCTTCTTCGTCCATGAAGTCGAACATGGTCAGCCCCAACAATTCTTCGACCGCACAGCCCAGCATTTGAGCCATTTTGGGGTTAGCAAATTGAGTCTTTCCTTGAAGGTCGATGATCCAAATTCCTTCCTCGGATGTCTCGATCATCTGACGGTAACGCTGTTCGCTCTCTCGTAACGCTTCCTCGGCTCGTTTTTTGTCGTTAATGTCTCGATGAATTCCGGCCATCCGTGTTGGTGTACCCCGTTCATCGCGAGCAACTACCCTACCGTAAGTCGAAACCCATTTCCACCTCCCCGATTTGGTTCGCAGTCGATAGTCGCAGTTGTACAGAACGGAGGCGTCTTTTAAATGAGCATTCAGCTTTTCCGTTATCCCAGGAAGATCGTCTGGATGGACGATCTGTTCCCAGTTGCGGTACTCTCCTCGAAACTCATCCGCCTCGTAACCCAGCATTTGGAACCATTGAGGGTTCCAGAAAATCTCTCCTGTGGTGATATTCCAATCCCAAAATCCATCGCCAGAACCTTCAAACGCCAGTTGCAATCGCTCTTCACTGCGCTGTAGTTCTTCCTCGGCCTGCTTGAGTTCCGTCAAGTCGCGCAAACTGACAACCACACCCGAAATCGTCTGGTCTGGCTCAGTATAGGGAACGTAAGTCACGCTCAAAAATCGGCGTTCCTCAGGCTCATAATCAAACCAAGCTTGATAATGAATGGGTTCTCCTGCCAAAGACCGATCTAAAAGCGGTTTCACGACATTTTCAAAGGCATCTGCACCCAGAATCTCGCTGACCGAATGCCCAATAATGTCTTCCTCAGGTTTTGTTCGCCAGGTTTGATAGGTTTGATTGACCACTTGATACCGATAGTTGCGATCGATCAGCACGATCGCATCCGTTGTTGTTGATACAATCCGTTCATACTGTCGCAAAGCATCCTCAGCTCGTTTGCGCTGAGTGATGTCGGTCATCATCTTCAATACCCCAGTGTATTGCCCCGATTCATCAAAAATCGGATTCGATGCGACCATCACCCAGAGTTCAGAGCCATCCTTCCGGCGCAATTTAAAGTCATACTTTCCGACAATATTCTGACGGCGACGCTCTAAATTCTCTTTAGCAAGCACTTGCCAGTCCTCGTCCATGAACGCAAAAACTGGCATTCCTAGCATCTGGTCGATGCTATAGCCCAACATTTGAGCCATTTTGGGGTTGGCAAACGTGGTGTTTCCTTCCGAGTCGATGACCCAAATGCCTTCATCGGCCGTCTGGACGATCTGACGATAACGCTGTTCGCT
>DATNPC010000902.1:0-17637 GCA_036703375.1 Allocoleopsis sp. | reverse complement strand
TTTCGCCACTTTCTCTAATTTTTTCTCGAATATACTTATCTGATGGTTTAATTTTTAGCCGTTCAGTACACCATCGAAAACTTTGACGTGGAGCTGGATAGCCTTTACCAATTAAGTTAACCCAAAACGTATCTTTAACTGCTGGCTTCAAAAGGATTGGCTCAATGGGAATCTTCTGCTCTTGGGCAGCAATTTTCATTAGGTCTAAAGATTTGGCAACCCACGCAGACACAATTGGGTTTTCTACCATTGTGTCTGTAGTAATTACATAAATAGTTTTAGTACGTTTATCTGGATGTAAATCAGCAATTGCATACCAAACAAGCTGAAATGCTGCTGTAGAGTCTTTCCCTCCCGAATAACCGACAATCCACGGTAATTTGTCCTGACAATAAAGCTCTTGAATTTCAGATATAATAGCCTTAATATCTTCAAGCAAATTAGCAGCATTTCGTGAAGATTTAGAGCTTGTTTTTGATTTAGCCATATCTATCTACCTATGACAGTGAATGCCTTTTCTAAACGTTCTTCTTCAGTATTTAAAGGTAAATTAAGATATTTTTTTATGTGAGCAGAAATATAATCAATACACGGTCTAGACTTAGATATTCGACCATTAGACATTATTCGTCCTTCCCAGTGAGGATTGTCACGAGACCAATCAACTTTTTTCAATTCTTTTAATCTATTTTCCCAGTTTTCTGGATAAATCGAAAGCAACGTTGCCCCAACTTTTCCTAACGCAGATAACGCTATTGCGTGACTATGAATAAATTCGCGACGGATTTCACCAGCACTCACTTTTTTATCTAGTACCTGTTGCCAATCAAGAATATTTTGGCTTACAACATCCCAGTATCGAGAAGCAAGTTCAATCTGCTGTTCTAATGTTTCATCTTTATGATTAATCAGTAAAGCTTGAGTTGCATTGTAAATTGCGCTAAGACTAAATAATTTACTGGAACGAACGGGAAGATTACTATGTTCAGTATCTGTTAATCTGTCAAAGACCTTGACTTTTTTGACAACAGCTTTAGATATCAGTGCTTTCCTGTCTCGATAGTCATACAAGATATTGAGCGAGGCATCCGGTCGAGCTGCATACCGATTGAGATCTGTAAACATCTGCTGAGAACGCTTCAAGCCAATGTCTTGAAAGAAGACTACTGAGATAGTTTCGTCCCCCAGTTCTGGGTTCTCCTTTAACGCCATCTCAAAGGCTGCACGTCGATGCTGCCCATCGTTAATGATGAACCTGGCATCCATCGGAACTTTTAGCTTCCCAATGTCCTCTGAGCCATTCGGTTCAAAAGTAATGTTGCCATTAATGGAAACCGTGATAGCAGAAAAGATATAACTAGTCGGATTTTCCAAAATATATCGGGCAATCTCAGGAATCCGCGCACGATTCAGAATCCGCTGCGCTCTCATTTCGGCTGGAATCTCTTCGTCGTCAAATGAGAAGAGTTTAGGAATTAGCCGTACCGGACACATCGAGACGTAAAATTCACGCCCTGCTTGAATACCTCTAATAGCTGGGAAAACATATTCAAACGGAAGAGACATTACTCCCTCTACTTATCGGCATCAACTTAAGAGTCGTCATTCAGAGGAATCTGAATGATAACTCTGCTATGACCTGATATAGGGATACCACTATTCACGTAACCCGGAGTGAGATGACGAAAAAAATTAATCTTTTGTACGTAAAAATTTTCGTACTGTGTAAAACGAGCTTGGAAGCAAGCCCTGCGTTTCCTATACCTCAATTCGATTCATTCCGCTCCAAAATCACCCATATATAGCCTTCTAAATTCTGTAGCAGCATCTGGGTTAATTTTCTCTAGCGTTTCAACAATACGCACAACCGTCTCGGAGTTTGGGTCTCTAATCTCATTAACCCAACGATAGACGTTAGAAGAGCCAATACCCATTGCTGCCGCTAGCTTGCCTTGACTGATACCGTAGTTCTCCAGAACTGTTTTAAGTACTCTACCTGCTTTTCCCATGCCTCTGTTCATGCAGCGTGTCCGAAGGACATCGTGTCAGAGGCTAGCACTTTCGTACAGAGTCCAATTGGACTGTGGTATTTTAGTTTTAGTCCAATTGGACTGTGACAGTTATATGACAGTTGAAAAACCAGGTAAACCCCAATGGAAGAATTTCTACCAAACACCAATGAAATCCTAGCTCCACCTCACTCTGACGACATTCCCACACAACCACGTCGAAAACGAGAATCCGTCAAAATAATTGTGGTTGGCTCTCCAAGCGCAGTCAACAGCGTCATTCGCACCCAATACGTTCTCGGCTTCGCCAATGTGACTGACTGGAGTCCCCTGCAACCGACTTCCAACTTAGATGAGGTGATGAGCGTCTTGAGGCGGCAGATTTTTATAGATTGACAGGTCAGTGGTTCATGGTTTAGATACCCGACTTCTTGGAGAAGTCGGGTATCTAGGATTCGCTTGCGATCGCATCTATTGACACACCATACAGTCACTACAATTCAGATACCACCATTAGAGATATCGCGAAATGCCCAAGCCTGAAATATTCATAACCTTCCGACTCACGCCAGCAGAGAAAGAAACTGATAACTGGTAACTGGTAACTGAAGATGAAAATTCTGCTTGTAGAGGATGATGAACCAACGGCTTGGGCGCTCAATCAAGCACTGACGGCTCATCACTACATTGTCACCATTGCCCGCGATGGTCAAACGGGTCTGGAATTGGCACAAGCTTTAACTTACGACTTAGTTCTCCTAGATGTCATCGTGCCCAAAATCGATGGCATAACGCTGTGTCGTCACCTACGTTCAACCGGCTATCAAAGTCCCATCATGTTGTTGACGGCAAAAAATACCAGTACGGATCGAGTTATGGGTCTCGATGCCGGGGCAGATGATTATGTCATCAAACCCTTCGATTTAGAAGAGGTGATAGCTCGCATTCGTGCCTTATTGCGACGAAGACATTCGATAGTATCGCCCGTACTCACTTGGGAGAACCTAACATTAGACCCCACTATTAACGAAGCTAGCTATGGAGGAAACCTTCTGCGGTTAACCCCCAAGGAGTACGGTTTACTAGAACTTTTTCTCCTCAATCCCCGACGTATTTTTAGCCGGAGTGTAATCATAGACCGCCTGTGGTCTGATGAAAAATCTCCTGGAGAGGAGACCGTTACCAGTCATATCAAGAGCTTACGGCAAAAATTAAAAGCGGCAGGGGCAAGCATCAACTTAATTGAGACAGTGTATGGCTTAGGATATCGGCTTAAGGCTCTACCCGCTCCGAATCAACCTGTCCCTTCAGTTCCATCTTCACCCACACCCCAAACAGGGAACGCATCGCCTCAACAGCAGGTACTCTCTTCGGTTGCTAAACTTTGGGACAAATTTAAAAGCAGCTTTATTGCTCAAGTTGAAGTCCTACAGCAAGCCAGCACAGCATCCTCACAGAATCAGTTAACCGTTGAAATGCAGCGCCAAGCCAAGCAGGAAGCTCACAAACTAGCGGGTTCGCTCGGGACGTTTGGTTTTGCCCAAGGCTCAACGTTAGCTAAACAGATCGAGCATTTGCTTGCTATGGAGGGAACGATAGGACAACCAGCGGCCTTGCAACTCTCGGAATTGGTGGAAGAACTGCAACGAGAAATGAGTCAGCCTCCCGTTTTACCCACGCCCGAACCGATGCCCGTGTCCAATTCTGCCTCATCGAGTGCGCGAATACTCGCGATCGATGATGATGTGGTGCTGATGGAGCGACTCAAACAGGAGGCTCTAGCGTGGAATATGCAGGTAGAGGTTGCTCTAGACTTGAACCAAGGTCGGAAAGCGATCGCAAAAACTCCTCCCGATCTGATTTTGCTCGACCTCACGTTTCCCGATCCGACAGAGAATGGTTTAACTCTACTCAGAGAACTTGCATCCCAGACTCCCCAGATTCCAGTGGTTGCTTTTACAGGTCGAGATAGCCTAAGCGATCGCGTAGAAGTGGCTCGCTTGGGAGGTCGTGCCTTTTTACAAAAACCCGTTGCGATCGAGCAGATTTTTCAGACCATTACCCAGGTACTCGATCGCGCTCAGGCGATCGAAGCCAAAATCTTAGTAGTTGATGATGACCCCATCGTCTTGGCTACGTTACGCAGCCTATTGCAACCTTGGGGTCTGAACGTGGTCACATTAGAGCATCCGCAACGGTTTTGGGAGGTGTTCTCCACACAAGCTCCCGACTTGCTGATTCTCGACCTAGAGATGCCCGACTTTACAGGAATCGATCTCTGTCAAGTCGTCCGCAATGACCCGCAATGGAGTAATCTACCGATTCTCTTTCTCACCGTTCACGCAGAGGTTGATACGATCGAGAAAGCCTTGGCGGCAGGGGCTGATGACTATATCAGTAAGCCAATTGTTGAGCAAGAATTAATCACCCGAATTCTCAGACAATTAGAGAGAGTTCGCTTGCTAGGGCGATCGAGTGGAAGCAAACCACGCTCCACAGGTTGATCGATTTGACTTTTCACGTCATGTGGAAAAGTTATGGAAGTTTCAGGGCTTCCCTGATGGTGTTTAGGCTGGTGGGTTATTTCTGCCAACCTGGTCTAGTATATTTTAGGCGCTTAGGGTTCTAGGCTATCGATACGATCGCATAAAGCGCACCCATCCAAAGAGCGATCGCATTTTCATCAATAGTCTGATACCATGCAAACTGATTCAATGCCAAATTTAGAGTCCCCCTCCAACCTCACGAATGAAAACGTTTTATTCGATAGGGTGGATGCTGGGAAAATCTCGCTGAGAAACGATTACTCAATACCTTGGATACAACTTATGAGTATCAAGTCGATCGAGAAAAGCAAACATCTACTGCTGACTGGACTATTGGTAAGTGTGGGACTGTGGGCTACACCAGGCTCTGCACAGGTAAAAGATAATCAACTTAATGCTTTCGTGGAAGCGCTCAGGATTGCAGCGCCTCCCCAAACCAAGAATGATGGAATGTACAGTTCCTGGCAAGTTTTACCGGGTATTATTCCCGACTGGACAAAACGATGCACCGGAACCTCATTGACGCCAGAACAGTTTGATTCCAACGCAGATGCCGCCCGCCGCACCGTATCTTGTATTGCAAGACGGGAATTGAACAATCAAATGAAAGCCACAGGCAATAATGAAACGGCAGCCGTTCGCGGTGCCGCCTGTTGGTGGATGACAGGTAACTACAACGGCTGTTCTAGCGGTGCAACAGCTACTTATGTCCAAAACGTGCTAAAGGCTTATCAGCAGCAGTCGGCTAGCGCACCTAAGCGATAGAAGGGGTTAAGGGTTAAGCATTCACGCAGAAACACCTGGGTTTATAGCATTAGTCCGAGTCGTGAAGGCTTAACCCCTACAGGGTTTGAAAAGAGATAGGTCAAGGATAGCCCTGAAAAATGAGAGGAATTCTCAATCGATTTAAGATTTTAAGAAATTGTGCGATCGGGTAAAGTCGGCTTGAAGGAAAACAGCCATGAGATAGCTAAACCTGCGAGAATCCAGAGAATTTCTCGAAAGCGTCGAACAAGCGATACGGCCAAGCCTAATGCCGGATTGCCAGTGATGGAGGAGCAGACTAGGATAAATGCTCCTTCTTGAGTACCGATTGTGGCAGGGATGAAAAAAGTGCCAGCACTCACTAGCTGCACCACGGTATCAATAATCCAAGCATCTGTAAATGAGGGAAGATGCCCCAAAAGACCCATAATGCAGTAAATTTCCAGAACTCCCAGCGGCCAATTGATGAAAGCAACTCCTAGGGCTGTCCCAAAACGCCGTTGACGTTTTGCGTAAAAGCCAACTATCATTTCATCGGTTTCATTGAGCGATCGCTCCAACCTCGATAGTCGCTTGCCAAACCGCGAACCAGCTAGCCAACGACTCAGGCGCGACATCAATCGCAATCGCTGCACCAAGAAAAACATCACAATCCCAAAGCTGAGAGCTGCCAATCCTAAACCCGCTACTAGTTTAAACGTGGTGGGTAACTTATTAGACGTCAGCAACAGGCAAAAACCGCTGGATAGAAAGACAATTAACATCAACGAGTCTAGTGTCTTTGCCAAAACTAAGGATGCCCCAGCTTCGCGGTATCCAACGTCGTAGTAATTCTTGAGCATTACTGCTTTGACGGTTTCTCCCCCCATGGAGGCGAATGGGGTGACATGATTGAACGCTTCACCTACCATTCGGACTAGAAACAGACGGAAAAACCAGCGCAGGTTCAGTGGTATGGAGTTGAATGTGAGCTGCCAAGTATAGACGTCGGTGAGACAACCAATAAAATAAATCCCCACGACAAGCGCTATTCCGCCCCAGCCAATCTGCGTAACCTGATGCCAAACTTTCTGAGTGTCCGTCTCGTGGAGTAAAAGAGCAAATAAAGCAACGCCTACAACTAAGCACAGGAACTTCACATATTTCATCAACTGTTCGCCGTTTCAAGTCAATATTGACATTTATCCCATAAGTAATACCGATGTAACAAGCTAACTCGGCTAGGTTTTACGACCGGCACACTACTTGTTAACCATACACCGATAGCGTGTCTAAACGAGTCGTGTACTCTAGTTATCAATTTAGATAATGGGTCAAACGGTAATGGAGAAGATGTTTCAATTACCGATTACCAATTACCATCTATGGGGAGTTGCTATAAATAAATTAGTCTGGCTATATTGCGCTGGAAATGAAAGTTTGCTAATTTAAACCATTACTTAAATAACCTATCTTTATTGAGAAAAATGATCGATATTCCCCAACTAACAACAAATAACCAATAATACAAAATCCCCCGACAGAGGAGCGGAGGATGAGAGAAAAATGCGATCGCCTCACCCCTCTCAGGCAGAAACCCTCAGCTAGATAGGGAACTCCTCTGGTTTTCGGGATTAGAGGCAAGCGTTGCACCTGATATAGTTGGACAAACTTTAACAAACACGGAATTGAGGAATGAAAATCGGATCTGAGGCTCATAAAGAGTTGTTCTGTCGAACCTTCATGGAAAGCCACCTGAAGTACGAACCCGAGCAAATGCCGTGGCCCCAGCTTGATAGCGTCAGCCTGGAACGTCTGCGAAATATCCCTTTCTGGGAAGAAGCCCTCAACACCGAGCGAGAAGCGGGCGTGATGGTGAGTGCCTTTGCCGAGACAGTCACCGATCCAATGATACGAGAAGCGATCGCGCTCCAAGGGGTAGAGGAAACTCGTCATGGACGATTGCTGGAGTTCCTGATTAACCACTACGACATTAAAATCGCAGAACGTCCTGCTCCTAAGGTTCCTGACAATATCGAAACCGCCTTCATCGACTTTGGATTTGGAGAATGCCTCGACTCCTTCTTCGCCTTTGGGCTGTTTGGCATTGCCCGTCAAGCTCGCTACTTCCCCGAACCCATATTTTCGATCTTTGAGCCGATTATTGACGAAGAGGCGCGTCACATTGTTTTCTTCGTCAATTGGGTAACCTACCTGCAAATTCAGCAAGGTAGGGGAGCAGCAGGGTTACGAGCAGCTCATGCCCTTTGGCATTACGGTAGAGCGCTCCTAAATCTGGTGAAAGCGTTTGGGAGTGCGGCAGATGGCAGTGGTGAAGGCTTTACAGCCACTGGTGCCAGCACCTTTATGGATGATTTGACACCGGAAATCGTGCTCTCAACCTCTCTTGAAGAGAACGCCCGACGGATGAGCGCGTTTGATGAGAGATTGCTCCAGCCGCTCCTGATGCCGAGACTTTCTGCGATTGCCCTACGCACGCTCAGGTTATTACCTCGGCGTCAAACTCCTGCTAGAACTCAAATCAGCGTTTCCGAACAATAAGTAGAAGGAGAGACATTCAGGTGAAAAAAACTCTGTTCCTCAGCCCTCCTTCCTTCGATGGCTTTGATGGTGGTGCAGGCTCCCGATATCAAGCGAAACGAGAAATTACGTCGTTTTGGTACCCGACTTGGCTGGCACAACCTGCCGCCCTCGTACCCGGTAGCAAGCTTGTGGATGCTCCACCGCACGGGCAAACCGTTGAAGACGTGCTAAAAATTGCCAAAGATTACGAGTTGGTGATTATGCACACCAGCACGCCATCCCTAGCGAATGACGTGAAGTGTGCAGAGGCAATTAAGGCTCAAAACCCGGACGTGCAAGTCGGCTTAATCGGTGCTCATGTGGCTATCCTGCCAGAACCAACGCTGCGCGAGAACCCGATTATTGATTTTGTGTGTCGGCATGAATTCGACTACACCTGCAAGGAATTAGCCGAAGGTCAACCTTGGGAGCAAATTAAAGGTCTGAGCTATCGTGACAAGCAGGGTAAGATTTGCCATACCGAAGATCGCGAACTCATTCACAACTGGGATGCCATGCCCAGCGTTCTGCCCGCCTACGCTCGCGACTTAGATATTACGAAATACTTTATTGGCTACCTGCTGCACCCCTACGTCTCGTTTTATACCGGGCGCGGCTGTCCAGCCAAATGTACGTTTTGCCTTTGGCCCCAGACGATTGGCGGCCACCTGTACCGCACGAAAAGTCCAGAGGCGGTGGGACGCGAGATGGAAGAAGCCAAAGCGATTTTTGGCGATCGCGTGCGCGAATATATGTTCGATGATGATACGTTTACGATCGATAAACATCGCGCGATCGCAATTAGCGAACACATGAAGCGACTCAAGCTCACCTGGAGTTGCAACGCCCGCGCTAACTTAGACTACGATACGCTCAAAACACTCCGCGACAACGGCTTACGCCTGCTGCTGGTTGGCTTCGAGTCCGGCAACCAAGAGATTCTTAACCGGATTAAGAAGGGCATCAAACTGGAAGTGGCACGCGAGTTTATGAAAAACTGCCACAAACTCGGCATTACCGTTCATGGCACGTTCATTATCGGTCTACCCGTCGAAACTCGCGAGACAATTGAAGAAACCATCCGCTTCGCCTGCGAACTCAGTCCGCATACGATTCAGGTTTCGATTGCCGCGCCCTATCCGGGTACCGAACTCTACGAGCAAGCTAGAGTTAACGGCTGGTTTACCGACAATTCCCTTGTGGCAAGCTCTGGCATTCAAGCCTCCACGCTACAATACCCGCACCTCTCTAGCGACGAGATCGAGGATGCCGTCGAGCGGATGTATCGCAAGTTCTACTTCCGCCCCAAGGCTATCCTGCCCATCGTCCGCGAAATGTTAAGCGATCGCCAAATGCTAGTGCGCCGTCTGCGCGAAGGTGGCGAGTTCTTCTCGTATTTGAGAGAGCGCCGCATCCAGCAAACGGCTGCCCACGCGCATGCTGAGCAGATTGTGAGGGCCTCAGTTCATCAGTGAGCAGTGGCCAGTTATCAGTGACCAGTGGTAGAGACGCGATATGTCGCTTCTGTACAGTTTACAGTTATCGGTGGCAGGAAGGAGACCCCCATCACAAGGGTGGTAGGTAATTTTCGGGGGATTTAGACCCCCAAAAATTACCTGGTCACTGCTCACTGCTCACTGCTCACTGGTCACTGGTCACTGGTCACTGGTCACTGTTCACTGTTCACTGTTCACTGCTCACTGGTCACTGCTCACTGCTCACTGCTCACTCGCTCCCAGTGGTTGTAGTTCGTGAGTTCAAAACCACTCGATAGAATTGTTTCTCGAACGCGATCGCTGACTAAAGCCTCAAGTTCTGCCTGTCCTAGTCCAATTGGGCTATTGACTGGCTCTCCAGGAATGGCAATGGCTGGATGCGAATAAATCTCAACGACATTGGCTTGAATCTGGGGAATTAGTCCCAGGAGGTAATCTTCCGTCATGCGACCGCTTTGCAGCAGACCATAAACGCGATCGACAAAACCAACCCCCCTGGACTTGAGCACGCCCTCTCCATAAAGTCGCAGTCCAGTAAAGATAAACGACCAAGACAGTTTAGTTTGCAAATCGCTCCGATCCAGGTTTAAGGTGAACTTCAATTCCTCAGAGGGAAGACGAATTACCTTAATATTAAATTCATCGGCTAATTTGACTAGAGCGCCCAAAATCACTGGATGTGAGTGCATGTGTAAATGCCCATCCACATGAGAAAGCGGCAATCCAGTCGCTCGAAACTTTTCCAATTGAGCGCGGATTTCTAAGGGAATTTCTCGACGGGCAGATGCATTCAATTGATAGTACACGCCTGCACGATTGGGTTGGTTAGAAAAGTTGCCGTCCAAATCCACTAAGTGCGGGATTTGCGAATGCGGCAAAACCGATCTCCCTTTCCCCAAGGTCAGGTGTAGTCCAACGCCTAGATTGGGATGAGCTTTGGCTAGGGCAACTGCTTCTTCAAACGCCTGTCCAGTGACCATCAGGCTAGTACTCGTGAGTACTCCCCGTTGATGAGCGTCGATAATGGCTTGATTAACTCCAGATGAAAAGCCAAAATCGTCTCCATTGATAATCATGTACCGACGACGCGATCGCACAACATCCTCAGGCTTTGATGATGCACTAGGAGTTTGAAGTTGAGGTTGAAATTGAGTCATTTACACTTACACAGGTGAAAAAGTAATTCAGCGCAATACATCACATTTTAAAATAAAGCAAATTAATTTAGACTTTACTGCACTTGTGACAAAAGTTAGGTTGCCAGCAATCAGGCTTTATTCTGCTAATCGAATGATGCGATCGCAAGTATTTTCAGTGCTATCCAGCGCGATGTCAATGTATTTAAAATACCTTTGCGCTATTGAGAGGGGAGCATGTCAACTTTGTAGGCTGGGTTGAGAAACGAAACCCTACACCTTGATAAATGTTGGGTTTCACGCTTCGTTCAACCCAACCTACCGGAAGGGGGTATCGGCTCTCCTTGACATGCTCCCTATTAGAGAGTGCATTGTAATTGATTCCCAGAGTTCTTCCATGCTGCTTACTTTTCAGCTCGTTTTCGTTCTGTTGATTGCATCATCGATCGTCTTTTATGCTTGGTGCGCGATCGCGACAATTCGCTTTTTTCCCAGCACCAAGACCAAAACCTCTCTAGAAACGAGCTTCCACCCTCCAGCATCGATTCTCATTCCAGTCAGCGGTATAGATGAAGGCGCTCTAGACAATTGGCTAAGCTTCTGCCAGCAAGACTACGAGCACTACGAAGTCGTGTTTGGCGTCATGAATTCCAAAGACCTAGCTGTACCAGTTCTGGAAAAGATAGTTGCCATGTTTCCCAACCGTGCCCGATTAATTTTTTGCACGGAAGTCCGTGGCATTAACTACCAGATCAGCAATCTAATGCATCTGCTAGAGGCAGCACGGCACGAAATTATCGTTCTGACCAACGATGATATGCGCGTCAAACCAGAGTATCTTCGTAGAGTCATCGCACCTTTATCGGATGCATCCGTTGGCATTGTTACCTGTGGCTACCTCGGTCACAATCCCAAGTTTCCCACAGCAGCGATCGCGTCACTCGGGCGATGCGTTGATTTCATTCCCAGCGTATTAGTCGCTCGCGACTTAGAAGGGGGAATGCAATTTGCCCTTGGAGCAACGATGGCCACCCGCAAATCGCTGCTCCAAAAAGTGAATGGTTTGCCCAGCGTCGCTAATCGGGTTGGGTCAGATTATCACATCGGTAATTTAGTGGTCAACGAAGGCTATCGGATTGAACTTTCCCCATACATTCTCGAAACCGATAGCGGCAACGAAAGTTTGCAACAATTGTTGCGGCGAGAACTCCGTTGGGCGAGAACTAGCCGTTGGCAACGGGGGCTGCTTTATTACAGCATTGCCACTACTTACGGCACAGTGTACTGTCTTCCATTGCTCTTACTGTCTGGCTTTCAAAACTGGGCATTGCTCCTGAGCGGTAGCGCAATAGTCCTGCGAGCGATTCAGTCCTTAGTGGCTATTTTCTGGATGGATGCCCCCAAATTAGCTCGATGGTTCTGGTTACTGCCCATTCGCGATTTGCTGAACTTTGGTATCTGGGTGGCAGGAGGAATTGGTCAAAGTATTTACTGGCGTGGGCGACAGCTCAAAATTGGAGTGGGTGGTATCCTTACCGATTAACCTGTGTTCAGTGACTAGTGCATCCTGGCAGAAGTCAGGAGGCAGAAGACTGACGAAAATCTACGGCATTGTGTTCTGAGGCATCTCCCGGTTTTAGCTCATCGTGACCGGGAGAGGTTTCAATATAGGACTTACGCATTGCCTCTACATCTTGCGTAAAAACGGGGCAACCACGGGGGGATTGCCCCTACAGATGATGTTCGTGCGTAAGTCCTGAGTTGTAGAGTGGGTATTGCCGAGGAGCAGTCCTGTAACCTTGCCTAAAAAGGCAGAAAGCAGGAGGCAAAAGGAATGCCTTCGACTTCTGCCTCCTGCCCTCTTCAAAAAATTGGTTTCTCTATTTCACTGCGATGACGGATTTAAATTGTTCGGTTTCTATCAGCACTGGATTGGGCTCGAACCAAGAACCAATGCTGTCATGGTATTCGTATACAAACATACTGGTGAGTAACGCTCGCCCTTGTCCGCTACTACTGAGATGCTTGGACTCTTGTACCTGACGCAGCAATTTCCATTCATGTTCATCAACAGCAGACATCAAACCAATGCGGTACTCCTCGATTACCCGCTCTAAACTATTACGAGAAAAGGGTGGAGTTTCTTCCCAAAAACATTGGTGGAGTAGTGCTAGTAAGTGTCGCACATAGCCACCACTGATATCGCATAATCGATCTAACGTTTCAGGAGAGTCAAAAACTTTTGCGATTAAATCCATGCGTTGCGCTGGATTTGCATCAGGAAAGGCTCTTACGAGTACTATTTGTTGCATCAATTTCATTCCCGCTGCACATTGACGCCCATCTCGATGTCGCACTGGCACCATTGGCAACAATTTGGGAGGTTGCCCACCCCCTAAGCGATTTTTGAGTGCTTCATATTCATTAGAGGAGATTAATTTCGATGGTATGGTGTAAATCTTGTGGCAATTCAGACTGCGTAACTGTGGGCCTCGATCGATAAATAATGCTTCGGGTTGCATGCGCCCGATAGGTAGGCGTCGAGATGTCACATTCTCCAATCCATCAACGATCGCAACCACTCCTCTTTTGCCCTGTAGCTTCAGTTCCGCTGTTGCGGCCTGGAGGAGTTCTTGATTGATTGCGTTTAACAGTTCGTCAGTTTGAGGTTCTAAGTACAGCCGTAACTGAAGGCGAAACTGGGGATTATTTTTGCTACTGGCGATTAGCTTAGCGATACCTAAAGACAATTCATCATCCATCAGCATCCCCATCGAAAGCTGCAACGTACTGATGTCGTTAAACAATCTAGCGAAGTATTTTGATTTGAGTTGAATTCCCAATGCTTCGAGACTTGCACTCACTTGGCAAGCGAACATCAGCAAAACATCCAGGATAGTGACATCGGCAAAATCGATATCCTGGTTAGTTTTGCAATAGACAACATGCCATCCCTCTTGTTCCAACTCAACTTTGAGGCGTTGTAGTTCTTGGGCTTTCCAACTGCCGGTAGGTGCTGCTAGAAGTTGGCAAGTTGGTTCACCGGATGAAAGGGCGATCGCTTTTTTGAATTCCTCGATTAGTTTGCCTCCTCGTACTGGAGACAAGTCGATGTAGTACCGTTCTCCCTGGTTTTCCCCGATGAGAGCACCTTCGGGACTACATGCTTCTTGAAATGCTGCTAAATCTAATCTCATGACAGTCTCAGAAACTAAAGATTATTCGCCTAATCTGGGATGCATTCCACAAGTCGCCTTAGCCGCAGGAGGTTTTAGCGATCGCCCTGATGCTATGTTTTGCTGCTAGCGCAACCTGTGATTTGCACTGCTTTCTCGCTAACGTTGCGCCCTCCGTCGCTAACGTTAACGAAAAGGAGAAGGCGAATCCGTAATATGTCGCTTCATTAACAATTACGAGAGAACGCTTCTAAATCCGTACTCTTTGGGGGATGAGTATCTCCGCATTCGCTTTTTGAAATGCGATGATAATCCGTCGCTAGTCAGGTCGTATGATGAGATTTTCGAGACGGAATCTCATTTGGCTACTGATGAGAGTGTAATCGCAGATTAGGAAGTGGGTTGATTGATGGGTAAATAGGGGGATTTGTCAAGTCTCTCTTTTTTGATTGAAATGCGCTCGCTCCTCACTTGATGGAGAGGATGACTGTTGCTGACATTTAAACTCAATCCTCTCTGGTACCAAATCGAGCTAACAGTTCTTCACGGGACAATTGCAAGCTCAACCGAGTAAAATCCTCTGGAGGTAACTTTAGCAAAGCTTGAATAATTTCCATTAGTTCTTCATCCAGACTGCCAAATCGGACTCTCAAAAGGTTTTCCAGAACGAGGCGCTGTCCGTGTAAAGTCCCTTGTTGTAATCCTTGTTGTAGTCCTTGCTGTAATCCTTGTTGCAGCCCTTGTTGCAGTCCTTGCAACAAAGTCTCTTCCCGCCATTGGACATAAGCTGGTGATAGGTTCATAATTAATTCCCTCTCGTCCTCATCTAAATTTTCCTTCCCCTCTAAGCTGATTCGCCAGCTATAAATCAGTTCTAGCGCGTTGCTGCGGAACGGGTGTTCTCTGGGAAGTGAAATAAGTTCGTTAATTGCCTGTTGTTGAGTTGCGCCTTTTCCCAGAATCCTCAACCAGAGTGTTTCTGGCGTGGGGGGTAGTTGGTTAATGGCTACTACTGCGTTTTTAGCGCATCAGCTAGAAAGTAAACGCCTTGAGTCCAGTTGTTTGGTTCTAGTTTAGCGCCGAAGCTATCGAGTAGGGCGGCTGAAGCGGAGGTTGCCAAAATCCACAAGCGAGGTAGTTCAGTTTCGGGCAAGCTGCGGTTTTCCCGCCTTGCTTGTCGCTGTAAGTCGCTTTGCAGGGAAAACAGCTTCAGCATACAGGTGCGAATCTCTGTTTTGCTGGGTTGATTGCGAAAGGGTTCGATTAAGCAGGGACTCGATACCAGTTTGCTGAGTAATCCTAGGCTTGGCGGTTCGGCTGGGGGTGTTGGTCCTGGGGCAAAGTAGAGGTCAATTTGACGAACTTCGTCTGTGACTTCGCGGCTGACTTCAACGGTACCTAATGGGGTGAGGAGTTCGGCTAGATATTGCGCGAGCAAATTGGTCGTGAGGTTGTCGCGTCATCTCTCTAGCACCCTAGCAGCGGTACAGAAATAGTTTTTCCCCGGAAGGGCGAAGCATTTGGATAGAAAAATCAGGGTTGGAGTGATAGTTTGCCCCCCAAATGCTTCGCCCCTACCCCTAATGAAAGATTACTCAACCGGCTCTCTAGCAGCGGTATACTGCACTCTACCACTCCAGCTCAAAACGCGATCGCACTTTACCAGTCTCACTCAAGAAGCGATCGCTCTACTGTTCCTGACGAGGGTCTTCACTGGGAGGGTGCCAACCAACATCTACCCATGCTCGACGAGATTTTTGAATGAAACCATCCTTATGAAACTCATCATTCAGGTCAAGTCGATTGCAAGTTGCTCTACCTGTGGGAGTTGTACCTAAAATTCTAGTACCGTCTGCTGTCCAGATAAAATGGTCAGACCATTGTTGTTGACGAGGGTTGAATAGAGGACTCGTTGCTTGAGTTTCTGGATCGATTCCTACTGTGAAGTTGTAGCGCCGTTCGTTACAGCGACGGCAAGCTAAAGCTAGGTTGTCGGATTCGTCCGAACCGCCCAAAGATTGCGGTAATAAATGGTCGATTGTAAAGGGGTCAGGACTTACGTATTCTGGGGAATGGCAGTATTCACAGAGGTTTCTGGCTCGTCGTACAATTGTTTGAGTTGCTCTGGAGACCATTTAAACTGGGCAGCAATTTTGGAGTTAACGAAGGTAAAAATTCGGGATAATTCAGAGATGCCAGCTAATTCAATTTCTTCTTCTGGTGTCAGTGCTCCAGCTTTGCTACGTTCTAAAAGTTCCTCAGACCGAGTCTGCAATTCCTCGGTAAAGCGAAAGAGATAAACATCATTGAGCTGCTTAATCTGGATACCAGAAAACATCAAGGATGAAGGTTGAATCATTAATTGAGGAGTTGCCATCGTTTTAATATACCTCGATCGCGATTCTATTTATGGTAGTCTAGTCCTCTCGTGCGATCGGCTAGCGTCACGCCTCACCAGGCTAACGCTGGTGCAGTAAGCGATCGCTTCTCAATTCTAGAGAACTCAACAAGAAAGCGATCGCTCTACTCTTCCTGACGAGGGTCTTCTCTGGGAGGGTGCCAACCGACTTCTACCCAAGCCTTGCGAGACCGTTGAATAAAACTTTCATATTTAAGTTCATCATTAAGGTCAAGCCGATAGCAAGTGGCTCGACCAGTAGGGGTAATGCCTAAAATTTTCAGACCGTCCGCTGTCCAGATAAAATGGTCAGCCCATTTTTGGTTTCTGGGGTTAAATAAGGGGATTTTTTGCTGAGTAACTGGATCGATTCCGGTTGTGAAGTTGTAACGACGTTGATTGCAGCGAGTACAAGCTAAGGCTAAGTTATCGGGTTCATCTGATCCACCCAAGGACTGTGGCACTAAATGGTCAATTGTGAAGCGGTCTGAACTCACTTGTTCTGAGGAGTGGCAGTATTCACATAGGAATCTTGCTCGTCGTCGTACAAATCTTCGGGTTCGGTTGGAGACCATTTAGCTTGGGCGGCAAGTTGGGAGTTAATGAATGTAAAAATTTGGGATAAATCGGATATCCCAGCTAGTTCAGCCTCTTCATTTGGTGTTAGTAATCCGGCTTTGCTTTTCTCCAGGAGGTCTTCTAGGCGAGACTGTAGCTCATCTGTAAACTTGAAGAAACTCAGGTTACTATCAACTTGCTCCATCCGGAGTCCAGAACCTATCAAGGATGAAGGGCGAACCATTAACTGAGGAGTCATATTACTCTTACCATGCTTTGGTTGTAATGGTATCTATTTTAGTTGCGCTGGTTTCAAGATACCTCGATCGCGATTCTATTTATGGTAGTCTGTCCTCTTGTGCGATCGGCTTCGCTGGTGTCATAGACGATCGCTTCTCAATTCTAGAGAACTCGACGAGGAAGCGATCGCACTCCCTTTAAAGCTCTACTCAAAAAAGACAGTAGGAGGCATGGAGTTTTCAAACTGTACTCCTCGAATCACTGTCACTAAAAACCGAGAGTATCTAAAACGGGAATGTTTTGCAACTGAGCGTCTGCTGTCACTAGACTTGCGCCCGAGTGAATCGCTGTAGCCCCAATCAGCGCATCGGGCAGTCTAAGACGATACTGTTGTCGTAGTTGAATTGTTAATTCAATCAGTTCAGATTGGCTTGGCTCTATCCAGACAATTTCAACACGCTGCAAGAACTCATTGAATAGTTGCCTATCTGCCTCATTTAATGCTGGAAATACCAGGAATTCAATTTGACTGATGATGGAAATACCAATCCATTCGGCATCTTGTAGGAGTTGGATTAACTGCTGATTACCTTGGAGTAAAGCAATGATGGCGTTCGTATCGAGTAGGTAACGTTCACCACGCATCGCGCATACTTGTTTGAATTTCTACTGGATCGCCTTGAAAAGTGAGTTTGCCAGCCAAGTCGGAGAAATCGTATTTTTTGAGGTTTGGCTTTTCTTCGGGTGTGGG
>DATNPC010000901.1:0-9832 GCA_036703375.1 Allocoleopsis sp. | reverse complement strand
CGACAACTAACAACCTCTAAGGAGATAGCATCATGGAATTGATGATTGAAGACTTGATGGAGCAGCTGATCGAGATGGGGGGGTCAGATCTGCACCTTCAAGCGGGTGCGCCAGTCTACTTCCGCATCAATGGTAAGCTTCAGCCCTTCGGGGATGAGCCGCTAACGCCTCACGAGTGTCAGAAGTTAATCTTCAGTATGCTCAACAACACGCAGCGCAAGGATTTGGAGCAGAACTGGGAACTCGATTGTTCTTACGGGGTCAAGGGGTTGGCTCGCTTCCGGGTTAATGTTTATAAAGAGCGGGGTTATTATGCCGCAGCATTGAGAGCTTTGTCCTCTAAAATTCCTAACTTCGATCAGCTGAATTTACCCGATATTGTGCGGGAAATGAGCGAACGACCGAGAGGATTGGTTTTGGTGACAGGACCAACAGGTTCTGGGAAAACCACAACGCTGGCAGCAATGGTTGACTTGATTAACCGGACGCGCCCCGAACATATTCTGACAATCGAAGATCCAATTGAATATGTATTTCCCAACAACAAGAGTTTGATTCACCAACGCCAAAAAGGTGAGGATACCAAAAGCTTTGCTAATGCCTTAAAAGCGGCTCTTCGGGAAGACCCTGATGTGATTCTCGTTGGAGAAATGCGGGATTTAGAGACGGTTTCTCTAGCGTTGACTGCTGCTGAGACAGGTCACTTGGTTTTTGCTACGCTGCATACTAGCTCAGCTGCCTCGACGATCAACCGGATTATTGACGTGTTCCCGCCCGAACAACAGCAACAAATTCAGGCTCAAATTTCCAACTCCTTAATTGCTGTCTTTACTCAATCCTTAGTACCCAAGAAAAGCCCAAAACCGGGCGAGTTTGGTCGGGTGATGGCTCAAGAAATCATGATCGTGACACCTGCGATCGCGAACCTTATCCGGGAAGGAAAAGTAGCCCAAATTTACTCAGCGATTCAAACGGGGATGAAAATGGGCATGATGACTATGGAGCAGTCGCTAGCCAACCTCGTGAGAGCTGGTGTGATCTCCTTTGATATGGCAGTCTCAAAGAGTTCCAAGCCGGAAGAGCTACAGCGTATTCTTGCCGGTGCAGGAGCGATGGGGAATGTAGGACCAAAGGTAGGAACAGGAACAGTAACAGGAACCAAGGCTATGCGCTAAGGACTCAGTCAGTTTTAAGCCGAGTAGGGGCATTGCTCCTACTCGCTGAGTCTTCTCCCAACTCAAACAACTCAAAACGAATCGAGAAGCCATTCACGATTCAAATGCTTGTCTTTCATCGAGGACACCAATTATGCCTACCTTCGTCGCTGAGGTTCGAGATTTAAAGGGAAAGCCCAAAAAAGAGAAGATTGAAGCAAATTCTCTCGAACAAGCTCGTACACTCCTCCTCAATCGCTACCCTTCAGTTGGAAATGTCAAGAAAAGTGTCGGCTTTAACCTTGACTTATCAGAACTAGGTACCAACTTTAAGAAAATTACAGTTAAAGATAAAGCGGTATTCTCGCGTCAATTCGCCGTGATGGTTAATGCCGGTGTGGCGATGGTTCGCTGCCTCGGCGTTTTGTCTGAGCAGTGTCCCAATCCCAAGCTGAAAAAGTCACTGGTTGCGATTAGTGGAGATGTACAGCAAGGCACGAGTCTCTCCGATTCGATGCGTAAGCATCCAGAAGCGTTTGACGATCTATATATCAGCATGGTGCAAGCTGGTGAGGTTGGAGGTGTCCTTGACGAAGTCCTCAACCGATTAGCCAAGCTACTGGAGGATATGGCACGGCTGCAAAACCAAATCAAATCAGCTTTGGCTTACCCAGTGGTAGTTGGAACCTTGGCGATTCTTGTCTTTTTCGCAATGACGATATTTTTGATCCCGATCTTTGCACAAATTTTCAAGGACTTGGGGACACAATTGCCAGCCTTGACGCAATTTATGCTTTGGTTGAGTGAGGTACTGAGAAGCTGGAAAATTTTCGTTCTGTTTGCCATTATTGCTGGTATCGTCATTGGCTTACGCTGGTACTACAAGACACCCGTAGGACGCGTACAAATCGATAGATTTTTGTTAAAAATGCCCCTGTTTGGCGAATTGAACGAAAAATCAGCAGTGGCTCGTTTTTGCCGGGTGTTTGGAACATTAACTCGCTCTGGGGTCCCAATTCTCAATTCATTAGATATTGTCCGCGATACTTCGGGGAACCAAGTAATCGCCAATGCAGTAGATGTCGCTAAGCTGGAAATTCAGCAGGGTGGGATGATTAGCCTAGCCCTGCAAAAAGAGCAAGTCTTCCCTATCCTCGCAATTCAGATGATCAGTATTGGAGAAGAGACAGGGGAATTAGATTCGATGCTGATGAAAGTTGCTGATTTTTATGAGGATGAGGTGGAGCAAGCGATCAAAGCCCTCACCAGTATCATAGAACCGATAATGATCGTTTTCTTAGGAGGAATGGTGGCGGTGATTCTGCTGTCAATGTATCTTCCACTATTTAGCGTATTTGACGCTCTTGGCTAAAGCCAAAAAGCTTACAGAAACCAGAAAAAATTTAGAGTTACCTAACTAGTAGAGGGTTGTTATCGTTAATTCAGAGGAATGAAAACGTGACAGCCCTCTTCTTATCTTCTTATCAACGCCAATTATATGAGTCAGTATGACTAAATTGACTCATAGAAATTCAGATAATTAATTTACGAATTAACGTCAGAAAATGCCTGTTAAACGATCTGATTACGAAGCGAGCTTGGCAGAATACAGCAACCACGAGGCAGCGATCGCATTACTCAAAAAATATCGACCGTACCTGGAGCTGATTCCCAGTATGCGCCGACCGAACAAGAGCGTGATTACCCTGCCTCTACCGATTGTGCGAATCCGCCATCCCAATCCATCCACTAACTCCAACGGCATCAACCTTAGAGCTGTACCCGAAGCCGTTTGCCTACCCTGCGATATCGCCATTTTGATGTGCGACCCAGAATGGAAAATCAAGATGGGGGCGGAAATTTTTGTTTTTATTCATCGCCCCCATGAGGACTTCTCCGATCTGCTCAGTCGCTGGCGTCAAACCCAAGTCATGCTGGACAAAGACTATGAATGGTTGATGCCTCCTCGCTATCAACACATTCTAAGTGAAGGGGTTGACCGCCTCTATCCCCTGTTTGTTGTGTTTCCAGAGACACCTCAACGCATTAGCCGAGGCTTGCAAGGCGCTCATTTACCCTTTGTCGTCCAGATTCCAGAACCGACGCCAGAGGAAGAACAATCGGAAATCCTATCTCCAGAAAGTCCACCTGCCGAGAAGGGTTAGGAGGTGGAACCGTTGAAGTTGTAAGCTGTAATGTTTAACGCACGAACTGCGGCATCACTTCAGCAGCAGTCAATAGACCATAAATTCCTCGTTGGTGTAGTGACATACCCGCTTTGAGATAGCCAAATGCTGGGCCACAAACATTTGCTGCCATGCTGGTTTCATCACCAAGCGTAAAGGTATGAGTCGAAATGCGTCCCTCAAAGGTACGGCCTGTGACTTGAACATTAGTACTCAGGGGTTTTTTCGGATTGCGGGTATCCACGACACCACCAACTGTAACGCGATCGCGCGGGCAAATCCCAGCGAGTTCCAACATTACATCATCGGCGTGTTCCATATTCTCTAAGGTCAGGATGCCATTCGTTTCATCCAGCAATGCCTCAACCTCCGCATCGCTCAGGCGCATCGCCCGTTCAACATCGTAGCCGGGGAGGTGAGCGATATCCTCGCGAATTGTCGCTCGATAGGCTTCCCAGTTAGCAATTCCTACACCAAATGTAATTTTGACGCTGTGAATCTCTGCATAACTTTGAGCCGCTAAGGTCGCTGCCGCTGTCAACAGCCCGGGTGTGGCACCACAGCCAGTCAGGTAGGTAATTCCGGCTGTCTGTAGTTCATCTTGCAACTCTAACAACTGCTCGACCGCACTGGTCCGCTTGAGGGCATCGACCAACACACCTCGCCAACCGGCTTGAATAAATTGTCGTGCCACAGAAGCCATGAAGGTATTGGGTAAATTTGGTAGCGCCAAGAAATATCCATCAACCGGCGCTTGCTCGATTAAGTCTTGAATGCTCTGGTTGCTCAGAGTGCCAATCGGCTCTAGATAACCAACTGAACCTTGAGAGCGGTAGGTCGCGATGCTGCGATCGGGATTCAAACCAGCTGCATCATAGGCATAGCCTTTTTGGTCAGCAGCAGCCACCCAGAGCATTTCACGTTTAGGTGCAAGGACTCTCGCCGCCGCTTGTCCCAAGCCTCCAAAACCCAGAACGCCTACCCGTAGTGGAGTCTTGACCCAAGAATCAGCCGTTTTAGTTTTAGTTGGACTTGTGCCTTGCTGTTCGCTCATAGTGCCTGATTTCAAATAAAACAGACTTTAATTATCTGGGTTTGCCGGTTTCATCGATCGGTTTACAGAGAAGTCATAGATCGGTCTAAAGGCACAAGTACCCTGAAAACGGGTTATGTATATTTTTATTACTGTTCACTTTTTAACAAACTGCTTATCTTGACTGGACTGAGAAGTTACGAGAAACTTAACTAAAGATTAGAGTATGCTACTAGTAAAATATTAAGTTTTGCGAAAAAATGCTTAGTAGTGATGCAACTGCTTAACGTTTAGTAGCAACTGGCTAATCAGCTGGTCATTGAATCGCAATTCAAGACCGCCTTAGCTGTTGCCTCATTACTGCCCACCCAGAAGTGAGGGTTACTCAGCAGTAGGACATGAACATGGAAACTTTAGAATTTATCATTTATCCGGACGGTCGAGTCCAGGAGAAAGTTACCGGCATTGTTGGAGCCTCTTGTGCAGAAGTGACGGCGGCAATTGAAGCTCAGTTGGGAACGGTCGTTTCTCAGGAGCAGACATCGGAGTATTTTGCTCAAAAGCTCCAACAAACAGCAACCGCAACGACTCAAGCGACGTTCGGCGAGTGGTAAGCCTTTTTGTCAAAACTAGTTTATTTTGTTTACAAACAGCAATGTCACATTTCAGCAACATAAAAACGCAAATCCGTAACCTTCCTTCTTTGGAATCCGCTTTAACAGACCTAGGTGTTGATTGGAAATCCGGTACTCGCTCCGTGCGAGGCTATCGCGGTCAAACCCGCGATGCACAAGTCGTTGTCGAGCAGGATAACGGCTACGATGTTGGTTTTAGTTGGAATGGGAAAGAGTACGAACTGGTTGCTGACTTACAGTATTGGCAACAGCCTTGGTCAGTGGATGGTTTCCTCAACCGCGTTACGCAGCGCTATGCGTTCCACACCGTAATGGCTGAAACTGCCAAGCAGGGCTTCCAAGTTGCCGAGCAACAGCACAACGAAGATGGTTCGATTCGCTTAGTTGTCCAACGCTGGAGTGCGTAATGTCTGAGCCTGATTTCTCAACAACACCGGAGCGGTCGGGACTCGAACCCGAGCTAGGTGGCGTCTTTCGAGATGCGCCGGAGCGTTCTGGTCTGGAGCCGGAGCTGGGAGGTGTACTGCGGCAGAAGGGCGTTTATGTTGATGAAATCACTTGCATCGGCTGTAAGCATTGCGCTCATGTCGCTCGGAACACGTTTTACATCGAACCCGACTATGGTCGATCGCGTGTAGTTCGGCAAGATGGCGATTCAGAAGACGTGATTCAAGAAGCGATCGATACTTGTCCAGTGGATTGTATTCACTGGGTCGATTACACCGAACTCAAGCAACTCGAAGACGAGCGGCAATACCAAGTGATTCCTCTAATTGGTTATCCCGTCGATGCCGGAGTCGTTGCAGTGAGTAGTCGGCATAAGAAGCTGAATAAACAGCTCAAAAAAGGTCAGTAACAGTTGATGTAAACAACAATCAATCCGCTGTTTGGTAATCCTTCTTACACCAAAACCCTCAATGGTTCAGTGCCGTGAGGGATTTTATTTTAGGGGGTGGTGATCGCTGAGCAGTTTCTCAACTCTGGCCTCATCTACTCTAGCCGTGAGTCTTTTGGCTTCGTGGATATCTCTAGTCGTTTTCGCCATGCTGATTGTAGAACCCACAGTAAAAGCTAAACCCATACCCATGTAGCCTTTGACCCAGTTATCGACAGGAAGGTTCACGATCCCAAATATCATGGCCGCAATGGAAAGACCAAACGATGCCCAAGCTTGAACGACCCAACCTGTACTGTGCGCTTGATTTCCGACTGGCGATTGCATAGTCCCTTGCCCTCACATAAAATCGCTATCTGATGTAACCGCATCATATTGATTGCAATTTTGCGTGAGAGGAAGAAAGGGACAGTTTTTACATTTGCACAGGAACAATGACGTGAGGAGTTACGTCAGTCACCGCGCTAAAGGCTGTGCAGTCTGGAAATTCTGGGAATTCTGTCGAGTTCTTGGCGATCGCGTTTCTCCGCTTTAGGGTGTGACACTTCAGGATGTGGAATCTAGGTGTTCCATTATTTCTTCTGAGTTTGAGTTTGAACTCGATCCATCTGCTCCAAAAAGGTGCTGACCTTGCCATCTGGAGTCAGAACCAAGCGGATTGAGGGATTTCGTCCCCCATCAACGGCAGAGACAAACGGTTCACCGGGCAGAGGAATGTTCGTGCGATCGATAAAATCTCCTGCGGCTTTTCCTAGAGGAATAATTCGTTGGATCGAACCGTCTGCATTTAGGGTCAGACTGTATTCTAGGGTTTGTGTCAACCCCGAAGGCGGTTGCCATCGCTTCTGAAAATAACTTCTGACCTCAGCGACTTGAGGGATATTATCAAACAGAGTCGTGTTGCCAGGATTAGCCGCTGACTCTGACGACCTGAGATCGCTGGAAGCAGAGGCATTACGGGCACTGGCGGCAGGAGCGCCCTGCTGAGCAATATCGGTAGAGGGAATGGGCTGATCGAGTGATGGCAATTTTGGCAGGGGCGGAGGTGTGGTTAAGGGGCTGGGTACAATTGCCTGAACCGGGGATTTCTGCGACAAAGTAGGAGAAACAGAAGAACCCCTAGATGACGAAGAACCGCGCGTAGTACTGCTACTAGTAATTAAAGGATTTGAAGTAGGGCGAGGGAGAATGGCTATTCCTCCACTAGGAACCAGAGCCGGAGGAGATTTTGGCAGTGAAGTTTTTGCGGTTTGAGAAGGAGTAATAGTGAGAGAGGGGCGTTGACTGCCTGGTGCTGTGCTAAGCGTTGGTGAGGGGAGTCGCGTTACAGGAGTAGGCGGTGGCAACGTGGAAGAGGAAGCAAGAGAAGGTGGTATTACCGGCGTAGGAATCGGAGTGGGCAGTGGCGTTGTTGGTGCGAGGGGAACTTGGGAGAGCAGTGGTGTCGCCGTTTGAGTAGGAGTAGCCTTAGGAGTAGGTGCAGATGCTTCCTGCTGATTGTTAGATTGATTAAACAATCGAAGTCCAGCCGTTGTGACACCCACTGCGAGAACTGCTACCGCCGCTACACTGGCCCAAGCGGGTGGACTTGCCTTGCCGCTGAGAGGATTGAGGTTCGGTAAGGCTACGCCTTCAGCGGCATATTCATCCAGGGCGGTTGCCAAGTCGAATAACTGTAGCACGCTCAGCTCGATCGCTTGCCCAGATTCTGCCGTCGCGAGCCGACCGAGAAAGAGGTGATGAGCAAATGAACCGCTCGGTTGTAGGTAGATTTCTGCGGGCAGTGTCCGGGGTTTGAAAGGGAGAACGTTGGGGTCTGACTCTGCGGATTCGTCGGGTGTTCCTTCAGGTGCTTGAGCTGCGACGGTCGCTGAGGGATTAACGCTCGGAGTGGGATGGGATGGATCTGCTTCGGATAGAGCATCAGAGGCTTCCGTTGAAGTCCTCAAGGTTACCGGCAACTGGGTCGCCGACAAGGTGAGCATATCCTGTACGTAGCTGTTAACCGCGTCATACAAAACGTCTAACTCTTCGGCATAACCTCGAATAGTCACCCGTTCGTCTTCCGGTTTTCGGGGGTCATCAAAACGAAGCTCGAACTGCACATCCTTCAGTACGGCTTGCCCTAGCCAGCGAGATAACGGCGAGCTTTTTGCCATAATCTGTAGGGTGCAGGTAGGGGGAGTATAGCGTCGCAGGACACAATGAGATAAAGGCATGACATTAACAAAGTTTCAAGTTGGGTAGGGGCAGCGCCTCCATAGTCGCCCTGAGTTAGGGTTGGGGAATTATGTTGTACTCCTAGACTCCTGACTCCTCATGTCTAGGGCGTCGAGTGTTTTAAGCTCGCACCCGATCCAGCAATGCTAGCCATAGACGCCGATGACCGTTGGGCCCGCTATAGAACAGCAGATCGATGAGCAGTTTGAGAGCCAACTGGTTGAGTAGATCGGGCGATACGTTTTCTCCTTGTTCCATGCGCTCCTGGTAAGTATTACTGAAGGTATCGAGGTAATCTCCCAACAGAGCAGCGCGGTGGGGTTCGCTATTTTGTTCTGCCATCTGTTCGAGTAAGGCAACAGCACGACGGATGAGTTCCTGATGTTGTTTGGCTAGATGACAGATGATGAGCACCAGCGATCGCGCCTCTTCCACATCGAGTTTTTTTCGACCTCCCGAACTTTTTCGCAGAGGATTGGACTGACGCAAACGCCATAGACCTACCCGATCTGACACCATTGACTCTAACTTCAAGTCAGCTGCTGCCTGGAGCATCGCTTCAGAACCAATGCCTGCTAAAGACTCTAAACTCAGCAACACTAAATCGAGCTGAGTTTTGATATTATCCAGCTGCATTGAGTCTGGTGCTTGATCCAGAGGCAGTTCCTCCCAAGGGGGAGCCGGTGTCGGCGATTTTGCGGTAGAACGCATAGCTTTAGAGTAGGTGACCAAATCAGAGTTGGTGTTTGCAGTTACCAATCTTGAAACACGACTACCAGAGTTTACTGCAAGTTTCCAGCAGCCCGCGCAAGTCTGGAGGGTTTTTCAAGTTTGCCTTAAAGATTCTTAACTCAGGACTAACGCATTCACTCTCCTAGCTCCTAAAATCTGGGAGAAACCGGATTGACGTCCCCAAGCTTGGGGGGTTGGGGGCAAAAGGAGTGTGTTTGCGTAAGTCCTAATACTCAAACCTTTATACTCATTTCACTCGGAAGATTCCGGTCAAAGCGCGAATTGGGATTTCATCGAGCCAGAATATCACTTGAGGTAGGCAACTGTAACCCCAGCTCCTCCCTCAGACTGTTCCGCTAGCTCAAACCGAGCCACAAGTGGATGCTGTTCTAAGAAGGAATGAACGCCCTGTCGCAGCTTACCCGTCCCCTTGCCGTGAATAATCCACAGTGCGCCAGAATTGCTCGCCTGTGAAATTGCTTTATCCAATTCAAACTCCGCATCGGCTACGCGACTGCCGCGAATGTCAATCGTGTTTTTTGAGGTACGAATGGGAGTAGGGGGTGGAGATGCCACAACTGGAGTTGGTGCGGGTTTGGGTTTAACCGGCATTTCCCCTTTTTGACCATCCAGCGATTCCACATCGGCTAGGGTAACGGTCATTTTCATTTGACCGAAGCGCACCGTTAACTCCCCATCTTCATCGGGAGTACTCAGTACCTCAGCCGTCTGATTGAATCGAGGGATGCGGATGCGATCGCCAATTTGCGGCTTAAATCCTGGTTTCGGTTTGGCAGGCGCGGCGGCAGGCAAGCGGCGCTGTGCAATCTCATTGAGCGTGTCTGTGGCTTTTTGGGCATTTTGAGCGCTTTGCGGCCCTTGCTGCAATTGGCGAATCACTTTAGCAATCTCTTCTTTAGCTTGAGCGATCGCTTCCTGCACGGCCCGTTCCTGAGACAGCTTCAACTCCCGTTCTC
>DATNPC010000900.1:0-22084 GCA_036703375.1 Allocoleopsis sp. | reverse complement strand
TTAAGTCAGTGATATTCACCTGAGGATACCGATGTCGCGAACTAGCCCGCCATAAACAGCTTAGATTTGTGCGAGTAAGCCCAGGTAATCCCCTCAGGATCGCGATCGCGAGTCCATTCCGAGAAGTCGGGTTTGGCCTTTCTTCGGTTAATCGTTGTGGCACTAACCTTTAATCGATTAGCGAGGGCTGTGGCTGTTAGAGGTTCGTCTTTGGCTTTTCGCAAACCGTTCATCACAAGGTGCTTTTTAGCTCCATGGCCATTGCCATTGCCGTTGCCGTTGCCATTGAAAGAACCATTCATCCCCGCAAGAGCATACTCGCTGCTAGTTGCTAGCGATTGTTGTAAATCCAAGGGAATTTCAGGAATTGCTCGATCGCGGTTTACGGACTCCGTGTCTTCTAAGGTTGAGAAACTACCATTGTCTTGCTCTTGGCTATCCGCCTCTAAGCTGGCAGCTAGGTGGTTGAGTTCTTCACTATCTAAGAGTAAAGGTCGCAAACCATTGACTCCGGCGACGACTGTTGTACCATTGTTAACCAAGGTGGCTGCTAAGGGATCGAGGCCAACCGTTACGGCTAACACCATCGCAGCTAGGTTGGGGACAGCAATAATTCCCGTGTTTTGATGGATGAGTTGCATGGCTTGTTGCGCGATCGCGATCGCTTCTGGCAAACCCCGCAAGTGATTTTCCATCAACACGACATCTGCCGTTTCCCGCGCCACTTCTGAGCCATTGGCAAAGGAGACGGAAACATCGGCATAGGCTAATGCCGGAGAATCATTAATTCCATCACCCACAAAGGCAACCGTTTGCCCTTGTTCGTGCAAGTGTTTGACGACGGCTACCTTTTCTTCGGGAAATGCTTCGGCATGGGTACAAGCCATCTCAATCCCCAGTTCTTGGGCAACGGCATGGGCGGTTTGCTGCTTATCTCCCGTCAACAGATGGATTTCCAGCCCTTCTGCCCCTAAGGCTTCAATCACGGCTCGACTTTCTCGACGCAAGGGATCGCGATAGGCAATCAAACCCAGCAATTGGCCGTCACTGGCGACGTAGATGATAGAGTTACATCCAGCCTGGACGAGAGGCAGATGTTGTTCCTGCAAGCTATCGATATGAATTCCTTCTTGGCGCAAGAAGCGATCGCTACCCACCAAAACTGATTGTCCGTTAATTTCGGCTCGGACGCCCAGACCAATCTGGTAATCCCATTTCCCGCGTGGCAAAATTTCGGCACCTTGTTCTTGTGCGTGGCGGACAATCGCCGCTGCGACTGGGTGAGTGAGGCGTTGCTCGGCGGCCGCCGCTAGGGCGATCGCTTGCAAGGGTGAGATTGATTCATTCACCGTCTCGACGCGGACAACCGTGGGTTCGCCTTGGGTGAGCGTGCCGGTTTTGTCGAAGACAACGGCATGCACTTGCGCTAATTTTTCTAACGCTCTGCCGCTGCGAATGAGAATCCCTCGTCGTGCGGCATAGGTTAGTGCGGCGAGAACTGTGGTTGGCACGGCAACGCGAATCCCGGTAGCAAAATCGAGCGTTAACACTGAGGCGGCACGGGCAAAATTGCCGGTAAAAGCAAAGACAACGCCAGACAGCAACAGTGTGGGAACAACGGCTTGATTCGCAATATTCGCCGCATAATTTTCGATGCGGGTATCGTGGACGGGGGCATCCTGCATCACTTTAATAATCTGTCCCGCCCGCGTCTCAGCACCGACTTTTTCCGTTAGGATATACAGTTGTCCCTCCCGCACGAGGGTTGAAGTATAGACCGATTGTCCCTTTTTACGCATCACGGGCATGGCTTCGCCCGTCAGTCTCTGCTCGTCGATTAATGCCTTGCCGCGAATAATTCGACCATCAACGGGGATTTGGCTGCCGGGATAGACGATGACGATATCGCCTTGCTGCACGTCGTGGATGGAGATTTGCTCTTTTTCTCCGTTACGTTCTACCCAAACGGACTGTTCTAACGAATCCAGGAGATCGAGCGTTTGCAGTTTAGAGGATTTAGCGGTTTGTTCTCGAATGGCTTCGCCAACTTCCACCAGAACGATCATGATAGAGGGACTGAGGAAGTGACCTTGTAACGTTGTGATGGTGATAGCTGCCAAGTCGAGAAAATCGATATTCAGCCGCTGATCGTTGAGGATACTATCGAAGGCGCGTTGAGCAACTGGGATAGCAGAAATCGCGATCGTTCCCCCGATAACGATGGGGGGAATGGGGAACCCAAAAGGACCACCGAGTAACGCTAACGTAGCACTGAGAACGGGTAAAGCAAGTCCAGTCCAAGGGGGAGATTCTTCTGGCGAGTCCTGCTGTTGAGATGTCGGTTGGAATGCGATCGTACTATTGGGATCGCTCGCCCTGTGAATCAGCTCGATCGCATGCGATCGCATTTTTTCATCTGAAAGCGCACCGATGTTGTAGCTCATCGCCATGGATGCGGCTGCGGCGTTAACGCGCACATCTGTAACGGTTGCATCAGCTTGAGCTAAGACGGTTAGCCTAGTAGCGTATTCAGCATCGCGACACAGTCGAGGAACGCGAAAACGAATCCGTCCGGGGATTTCATGGACGATTTGATACTCTACCTTTTCGGGATTTTGGATTGAAGAGGGTGAGTTAACGTTAGTCTTTCGCTCCTCTCGTGCTTGATTCCCCTGTTGCTCCGCGAGAGGTTGAGACTCTAGTTGCTTGATGAGGTGACGCGTCGCACTGGCTGCGATCGAATAAACTGGGAAGGCTATAATTCCCTCGACTCCCAATACCCCTGTTACTAACATTCCTGCCACTAATGGAGCAACGGATTTCGCGACTTGTCCTGGAGACACTTGGGGAAGCTCTTTCAAGAATGAATCGATGGTAAAGTCAGGTGACGGTTGACTCTGGCTGAGTACGTCGGATGAGTGTGGACTGATGGGCAGCCTCTCTAGCGCTTGCGGCAACGATACGGTGTTGGTATCAAACGTAACCACCAAACTATGGGTTACTCGATTCGTCTGTACTTCAGAAACACCGTCTTGCTGTCGCAGTTGTTTGGCTACTTTATCCAGGGTGGAAATTGCTTGGTTGTCTGTGCTACGTAGCCGCACACGACCTGGAACAGCATGAACAAGTTGGAACCCGCCATTCAAGGTTTGTGCAGTGGTTTGTTTCATCTCTTCTACTAAGTGCCTCTGGGTAATTGTTGGATACTCATAAAGAATTGAGGGGGAATGTCTTTCAAGTAACTCTTGAACTCCCCCAAGTTGAATTGTGGTTTGGATTTGTGAGAGCGACGGTAAGCGATACCTTAGACCTCCCGCACGAATAACATTTTCGCCCCCCTAACCCCCCAATTCTGGGGGAACATGAATTCAAAGTCCCCCAAATTTGGGGGATTTAGGGGGCTTTTCATGATTCATGCAGGAGGTCTCTTCAAGCAATCAATTCGATACCCTGCTCTAATAGCGATCGCTCTTTGATGGGAAAAGCGATCGCCTTTCTAGCTATTCGGTTTTTTGGGCGTTTCGTCTGGCTCTGTTGTGTAGTGCAGCTTAATGAAACTATCAAAGGCATACCAGGCTAAGGCATACCACGGGATTGTCTCAATTTCCGCTCCGTTTTCCAGCAACTGTCGAATCGCCAGTGTTGCGAACCCAGCGGGTACAAGCATCCTCAGATCGATAACCCCATCTGTTGCCTTGCCAACGCGATCGTTGAGATCGGAGATAGCACCCGTTAAGGTTGTCGCTACCTCTGACTTTCCTTCGCTAAACGGTAAATCCACATCAATGGTGCTGCAAAGGATAACGCCTAAATCCTGCAAAACAGCAGAGATTGCATCAATACTTTCGTCGTTATGAGCATGATGGACAACGATGCTGCCAGTCTCCACATTGGTTCGCACGTCATGCACTTCAGGATGAGCATTCAGAGCTTTGGCAATTCGTGCCATCTCCTTGGGATTACGACGCTTGCGGGAGACTCTCAACCGCGTTCGCTCTGGTGTGTTGCTAACAACATGGGTACGTTTCGATGTCATTTCTACAGAATGAAGAACTAGAGCTCATCGGCTCAGTCATTAACAATGATAATCTCCGGTTGGTGAGGTTCAGACTGGGCTTTGCTCTCTTGCTGGTCTTGAGCCAGTTCAGCTTTAGCTTCAGCCACTAAATCCTCAAAGACTTCTGTCGCCTCGGCAAAAAATTCCTTTCCCTTCTCGTAGGCTAAGAGTCCCTGTTTGATTGCAGCTTTGGTCAAGGGTTTACCAGCCTGCGTCATAACAGGAATGAGGATGGGAGCGAGAATGGCTGCGCCAATACCTGCTACAAGTCCAGCGGGATTACCTTCAAAGGCTTCAAATCCTTCAAACCCCTTAAAGATGTCCTCAAGTGCCATAGTATTGCCTCCCGATGAAGAACTGAACAGATCTAGGATATCAAGCATACATATTAAGGTTAAGAGAATATCCGGTCTTTGGATATAAAAAAGTTAAAAAGTTTATCTATCTTTAGATACTTAGATTACAGATACTTGAATTGAAATCTGGTATACCAACTCCTCCGAATTAGGTATGCAGGACTACATCCATTCACAAGCGCTATGTCACATCGAACCCTGTACCTAAGGGGGATTCAGACTTTTAACTCGCTAAAACCATCTAAAATTAGCTTGAAACAATAGCGAAGTGCGATCGCTTTTTTTAAGCCAATTTTAATTTTTGCTAAGAAATTCTCACATCAGAAGAAACCTGACTTTCTTAATCTACTCTTAACCTAGGAATTAAGCCTAAAAACTTATAGGTGAACAATATTTTGATATTGCTATAAATTATTTAATGTTATTTTGTTTTTTTTTGACGTAAACATCTCGGAACATAGATGCATCTAGTAGGAAGTTCCTCGGCGACGTTTTAAAAAAGAAAGGGCTTCGGAGGGGTGAAGATTAGCTTGAGGAACATTCTTGATTATCAGCAACCATCTGTCTGCAATCTGTTGCATTTTCCATTGAGCTGTTTGTTCTCGGGGTAAGATTAGTAGATTGCCTTGAATATCCTCTTGACATAGGAATCCCCAAGCTTTGGCTTGACTAAATACTGTTTCTACTGACTGATCATCTCTGCCTAAAAAACTATTTCCATGCATATCGCACTAGGAATTTTCCCTAATTCCTAATTCTTGGGATGTTCGCTGTAGCTGTTTAAAGAGAGCGTCGATTTTGCTGTAAGCCTCTTCTGGGGAGAGTTGTCCCTGCTGCTCTAAGCTGGCAATGTAGCTCACATACTGCGTAAACTCTTGCAAATTAGAATTTAGCAATAGATTCTTGATTGTGAACTTTCCCTGGTAGGATTTGCGGATAAATGTAAAATTTAACTTCTCCATCATACTTAGACGGGGATAAAGGACTGATATTTCGTATCCTAACCAAGGACACTAAGCGTGTCCATTAAATTTTATAAAGAGATTAAGCGAATTATCTAGGATTTTATTCAAAGTCAAATGATTCAGCACTTTCTATTCCTAAGCTTAAATTATCTTTATAAAATACAGATAGCTGCTAGTCGCTTATGAATAATGAATAGCTGAAGTGGGAATCTTTTTCAGCAGACGAATTTGCGATCGCCTTTTTTTAGCCTTCATTAAATCTTTATCAATAAATCCCCAATGCAGAAGCATGCTCGTTGTTTCATTAACCTTTTCTTAACTTTAAGACTTAGTATCGAAAATCAATAATCTATCGACTCGCGATTTTATTTAGGAATGATTTAACTATTAATCATTACTTAATCCAGTATTTACCTTTCTCCAAAAAAACGAGGTTTTGATGAGTTAATGATTTCTACAAATAAAAATTGTCAATCGATTTTCAGTTGGCTAATATAGATGATGATTTTATGATTCTTACTGACTAGCCTTATGATTTCTTTTAAAGACTCCTCCTTAGAGTTATTGAAAAATTCACAATTCCCCAAACTTCATCTTCATAGAGAGTCAAAAGTTAAAGAACTACCTTTATATGATTGTCAAATTGATGACTCCTTTCCCGGTCAAGCAGTTGCTCAGGCATTTCAATCAAATTCACTCCTGCCAGGAGTTATTCTAACCAAGCAAGGTGAATTTGCTGGAATAATTTCGCAACGTCAATTTTTAGAAATAATGAGCACTCCTTATGGGTTAGAACTATTTTCAAGGCGCTCTATTTCTTCTTTATACCGCTTTGTCAATCAAGATATTTTTAAAATTCCAGGCGATCTACAGATTGTTGAAGCGGCTCGGTACTCTCTCCACCGCTCAAATCATCTAGTCTATGAACCCATTGTCGTGGAAATAGAGCCTTCAGTTTATCGATTGTTAGAGATGCATCACTTACTGCTAGCTGACTCACAAATTCATCAATTGACTTGTAATTTGCTGCATGAAAAAATGAATGAGCAGGCTCAAGAATTGAAGCAGCAAATAGAGAAAATGGCAAGGCTTAGCTTGCAAGAACAAGAAAAAAACGCAAATTACCAGAATATTACGGCTAGCATCACCGCTGAGATCAAAAATTCTGCCTACTGGAATCAAACCTTAAATCTTCTTTTTATCTATTGCAAATCCATGAGGCAAATGTTATCCGATTACGAAGTATTAGTGACACGGGAAAGGTCGGAAACTGCTGAATTCAAAATAGAAAGTAACCGAGATTTGATTTTTAATACAATTTCCGAAACTTTAAAAATTATGCAGACGGATTCTACTCGATTAACTAAATTCATTTCAGGTTTGCAAATCCTTTTAGGACGTATCTTAAATAGTAGTCACTAGTCCTAATAAGGTGTTTAATAATAGATTAATGTAGAGACGCGAAGTTTCACGCCTCTACATCCCGATCGTGAATTAAAAAACCTTATTACTCAAAACGTTGAATAAAGCGAAAGCGATCGCTTTTTCTCCGCTGTTACTTGCTCAACTAATCTTCGTATTTCGGCTCATCTAATTTAGATGACCTGAAAACGACTAAAATCTTATCCACTCGGTTGCCGTCCATATCCATCACTTCAATAGCCAGGTTCTGCCACTCAAAGCGATCGGCAGCTATGGGAATCCGTCCTAAATGCGTGACGACAAAGCCACCCACGGTGTGATAGGTGCCTTTTTGCTCTTTTGGTAACTCCTCGATTCCAAATAATTCAAAAAACTCTTCGACTGACAACATTCCATCCACCAACCAGGAACCATCGTCGCGTTGCACGGCTTGCGGTTCGTCGGTTTGATTGACCAAGGGAATATCGCCAACAATTTCTCCCATAATATCGTTGAGCGTCACTAATCCTTGAATCACACCATATTCATCCACCACGATCGCAATATGAGTACCGGATTGCTTGAACAATTCCAAAATTCTCAATCCTGGCGTGCTTTCTGGCACATACAACGGGCGGTGTAATGAGGTTGTCAAGTCAAGTGGCTGATTGGAGAGACAGCGGGCTAGCAAATCATTAACATGGACAATTCCGAGGACATTGTCCAAATCGCCTTGGCACACTAAATACCGAGAATGGGTGTTAGTAATAATAATTTGTCGGTTCGTTTCTGCGGAGTCATCTAAGTCGAGCCAAACAATTTCTGGGCGTGGTGTCATCAAGGCTTTCACTCGTCGATCGCCTAGACGCAACACTCGATTGAGCATATCTTGTTCCGCTTCTTCAAACGTTCCGGCCTCAGTACCTTGCTCGATCAGAATTTTAATTTCTTCCTCAGTCACTTCTGGCTCTTCAGTCGGCCCAATCCCCAACAACCGCAGGACTAGATCGGTCGAGTAACTTAATAGATGAACGGCTGGAGCGGCAATCTTTGCCAGCAAGCGCATTTGCGAAGCTACACCCGTCGCCACTCGTTCGGGATTATTCAATGCCAGCCGCTTGGGTACTAGTTCTCCCAGCACGAGAGAAAGATAAGAGATACTGACGACAACCAGAACTAACGCGATCGCTTGAGCATGGGCGGCCAACCACGGAATCCGTCTCAAGAGTGCTGCTAGCTTCTCCGCTAGGGTAGCACCGCCAAAGGCACCTGCCAACGTACCAATTAAGGTGATGCCAATCTGCACTGTGGACAGGAACTGATTCGGAGAATCAGCTAATCTCAAGGCAGTACGAGCTTTGACATTCCCCTGATTCGCTAACTGTTGCAAGCGTACCTTCCGAGCTGAGACAATAGCCATTTCCGACATGGCAAAGATACCGTTGCAGAAAATCAGCAGGAGAATGAAGAAAATTTCGACAGATAGAGAGGTCATTAGTTTAAGGGCTGATAGTGGGGAAGCAATGCCCTCAACGTTCTAGTATCTAGTATCATTCCCGTACTCAGCATCCCTTCTCAGGCTGCAAACTTCACCGTGAGCAGTGAACAGTGACCAGTGAACAGTGAGCAGTGACTAGGTTTCCGGCGGGGATTCTGACTCGAATGAGAAAATGAACTCCTGACCACCCGATCGCTGGACACTGAATACGAACTCTCCCCGAGAATGACTGTTACTTTTCGTTAGACTTTTAAAATGAGGGAGATAGGCAGCTATCCATCTTGATGATTGTCATCACCCAGAACTCATGGCATTTTCTTCGATTATTCGCGCCCTAGAGCGATCGCCCCTGACCAGCGAACTGCTGTCAAAGCTGAATCGCCAGCCGTCTCTACATCTCAACGGCATCCCTCGTCTTCCTAAGGGATTGGTCGCGTCTGCTCTGGCTCAAGCACAAGAGTACAACTTGTTCGCGATCGCTAGCACGCTAGAAGAAGCGAGTCGCTGGACTGCACAACTCGAAGCAATGGGTTGGGACACCATCCACCTGTACCCGACCTCAGAAGCATCGCCCTACGAGCCATTCGACCCAGAATCGGAGATGACCTGGGGACAGATGCAGGTGTTGGCAGATTTGGTTAGCTCGCAGGGTTTAGCCGATCCAGAGCAACAGACTGCTGAGAAAAAACCACTAACCCATCGAGCGATTATCGCTACGCAAGCAGCGCTACAACCCCACCTGCCGCCAGTGGAGGCGTTTAAGCCCTACTGTCTGAGCATTAACCGAGGCATAACCTGGGACTCCAAACGTGTGGATGAAAAGTTGGCACGGCTGGGTTACGATCGCGTTCCCCTCGTAGAAATGGAGGGTCAATGGAGTCGGCGGGGAGATATTGTTGATGTGTTTCCCGTTGCGGCGGAATTGCCAGTCCGGTTGGAATGGTTTGGGGACGAACTCGACCAAATCCGAGAGTTTGACCCCGCAACCCAACGCTCGTTAGACCGGATCGACCAGTTAGTTCTCACTCCAACTAATTTTGGCCCGATTATTGCGGCAGCTTTAACCGAGTCCCAGCTCGATCGAGTCAAAGCTCATCTCTCACCCGAAGAACAAGACGCTCTGGATGAGGGGACACCTCCAGAAGGTAGCCGTCGCTTCTTAGGGATCGCCTTCGATCGCCCCGCTTCACTCCTAGATTATTTACCAGAAAATACATTAATTGCGATCGATGAGCCAGAACAGTGTCGCGCCCATAGCGATCGCGCCGACGAACACGCTGACGAACAGCTGGCGTTAATTACTCCACCTCTGCCCAAAATCCATCGTTCCTTTGACGAGTCCTTAGCCACCATAGAAGGCGCTCAGCGGCTGTACCTATCTGAATTAGCCACCGAAGTATTGGCAAGTTCTCAATCGTCTAACCTTCCTACTGCGATCAATCTTGCCAGTCGTCCCGTACCCGCGACTCCCCACCAATTTGCCAAACTGGCTGAAGTCCTGCGTGGGGAACGGGACAGGAACTTTTCGATTTGGCTGGTTTCCGCTCAACCCAGTCGTTCTGTCGCCTTACTGCAAGAACACGACTGCCCCGCTCAATTCGTCCCCAATCCTCGCGACTATCCGGCGATTGATAAGCTGCAAATCCAGCACACGCCAATCGCCGTAAAATATTCCGGATTGGCAGAACTCGAAGGCTTTATTCTGCCGACGTATCGCATTGTTGTCATTACTGACCGAGAGTTCTTCGGACAGCATACCCTAGCAACGCCCAGTTACGTTCGCAAGCGACGCCGCGCCGCGTCCAAACAGGTTGACCCCAACAAACTCCAGCAGGGAGATTATGTCGTTCACAAAAATCACGGCATCGGTAAGTTTCTCAAGCTGGAAAGCCTGACGATTAATCATGAAACCCGCGAGTATTTAGTGATTCAGTACTCGGATGGGTTGCTGCGCGTTGCCGCCGACCAATTGGGAGTATTATCCCGGTTTCGTGCGACGGGCGAAAGTCCGCCAGAACTCAATAAGATGTCTGGCAAAGCGTGGGAAAAGACCAAGAATCGCGTCCGCAAAGGCATTAAGAAGCTGGCCGTCGATCTGCTACAACTGTATGCTCAGCGATCGCAACGGCAAGGGTTTGCCTACCCAATTGATTCCCCCTGGCAGCAGGAGATGGAGGATTCGTTCCCCTATCAGGCAACGCCCGACCAACTCAAGGCCGTCCAGGATGTCAAACGAGATATGATGAGCGATCGCCCGATGGATCGCCTGGTTTGCGGGGATGTGGGCTTTGGCAAAACGGAAGTGGCGATTCGCTCCATCTTCAAAGCCGTCACGGCAGGGAAGCAAGTGGCATTCCTCGCCCCAACCACGATTCTCACGCAACAGCATTACCATACGATCAAAGAACGCTTTGCCCCGTACCCGATTAATGTGGGTTTGCTCAACCGCTTCCGCACGGCGGAGGAACGCAAGGATATTCAACGCCGCCTCACTACCGGGGAACTGGATATCGTCGTCGGGACGCATCAGCTTCTGGGTAAGGGAATCGCATTCCGGGATTTAGGACTCTTGGTGGTGGATGAAGAGCAGCGATTTGGCGTGAACCAGAAGGAGAAAATTAAGGCGCTGAAAACCCAAGTAGACGTTCTCACCCTCTCCGCCACACCGATTCCTCGTACCCTCTATATGTCCTTATCCGGCGTGCGAGAGATGAGTTTAATCACCACGCCACCCCCCTCGCGACGCCCGATTAAAACCCATCTCGCGCCCTACGATCCAGAGGCAATCCGCACGGCAATCCGCACGGAACTCGATCGCGGCGGCCAGGTATTCTATGTCGTGCCGCGCATTGAGGGAATTGAAGAACTCGCAGGCAAGTTGCGGGAGATGGTACCGGGAGCAAGACTTGCGATCGCGCACGGACAGATGGATGATGCGGAACTAGAAGCAACGATGCTCGCCTTCGGGAACGGGGAAGCCGATGTCCTGGTTTGTACGACGATTATTGAATCCGGTCTAGATATCCCCAGAGTCAATACTATTCTGATTGAAGACGCCCATAAGTTTGGTCTAGCTCAGTTGTACCAGTTGCGAGGACGAGTTGGTCGTGCGGGGATTCAAGCACACGCTTGGTTATTTTACCCGAAGCAGAAGGTACTCACAGAACCAGCACGGCAGCGATTGCGAGCGATTCAGGAGTTCACTCAGCTGGGTTCGGGGTATCAACTGGCAACGCGGGACATGGAAATTCGTGGCGTTGGCAATCTCCTGGGTGTCGAACAGTCGGGACAGATGGAGGCGATTGGGTTCGACCTCTACATGGAAATGCTACAAGAGGCAATTCGGGAGATTCAAGGGCAAGAAATTCCTAAGGTGGATGATACGCAAATCGACCTCAACCTTACCGCCTTTATCCCGGCTGACTATATCCCGGATTTAGACCAAAAGATGAGTGCTTATCGGGCTGTTGCTTCGGCTGCCTCGAAGGACGAGTTAGTTCAAATTGCGGCAGATTGGAGCGATCGTTACGGGCCGATTCCCTCAGCCGCTAATCAATTGCTGCGGGTGGTGGAACTCAAGCAAGTTGCTAAATCCTTAGGCTTCAGTCGGATTAAACCGGAGGGCAAGCAGAACGTGATTTTAGAAACTCCGATGGAGGAACCGGCCTGGAACTTGCTCAAGGAAAATTTGCCAGAGCATTTGCGATCGCGTTTTGTTTATATGCCTGGAAAAGTCACCGTCCGGGGTTTAGGAGTCCTGAAAGCCGATCAACAATTGGAGAACCTGATTAACTTTTTGAGTAAGATGCAAGGAGCATTACCCGAACCCGCCCTGGTCTAAAGCCAGTACAACCCATAGATATTATTGTTGCCGTATCCTTACTGAAAATGGCGACAGTAGTTTTTGGCAACTTCTCAGCTATAGCGAACAACATTAACGTTAGGTCAGAGGCTGCATAACCCCACTTTCTTCAAGGAACTGGGGTTCTCACTATTCGGTTGAAAAGGGTTCGTTATCTATTCTTATAATCGTAATCAGTTACTACCAAAATAGCTTGTGGAATATCACTAATGCCCATATTATTTTGTTGGATGTGTATAACTCGACAAACTTTTAGTAGTCTGCCCTCCTCTAATTCAATTTCTTCTCCTATATAAGGAATCCTATATAAGTAAAAATCAAGACGAGGTTTACTAGGGCAATTACTAATCTCTACCCGAATTAAAATTTTAGAATTTGTTGTATCCATTTTAATTTCCATCTTTCTAATCAATCCCTTTTATAGCTGTCGTCATAAAGGTTAGGACTTTCTTTAACGACCCAAACGATCGCGTAGCAGTAATAACCCTTCTGCCCTCTGCCTTTTGCTATACAATTAGCAATTTTCTTTCAAGCAGTAGCCTCTCAAAATTAAAGCCCTCGGAGTTATCCGTAGGGCAATTTTATACTTTTAATGTTTCATGTTTAGGGAACTCCAACAGGGTATTTCATTCTGTCAAGGCTGCTGGTGGCAGTAGTTTTGACTTGTTGCTCTGTAGGACTTGAATTTGACCTCGATCGTCTACATCAACAACAACGGTATCTCCAGTGTTGACGCGATCGCTTAGGATTGCTTCAGCGAGGCAGTCTTCCAACAGGCGGGTAATCGCTCGACGCAGAGGACGCGCTCCGTGACTGGGGTCATAGCCTTCTTCCACCAAGCGGTCTTTAAACCGTTCAGTGACTTCCAGAGTAATTCCTTGCTCAGTTAAACGACCGCATACTTCGGCTAACAGGATAGAGGAAATTTGTTTCACCTCATCCTTAGTCAGTTGCCGGAAGACAATAATTTCATCGAGACGGTTGAGAAATTCTGGACGGAAGTAAGCTTTTAGTTCTTCATTCACCAAGGAGCGAATACATCTGTAGTGAGAATCAGCTTGATTTTGAGAGAATTCAAAACCAAGACCACCGCCACCCTTTTCAATTACTTTAGAACCCACGTTGGAAGTCATAATCAACAACGTGTTCCTAAAATCCACAGTGCGACCTTTAGTATCCGTCAAATGGCCGTCTTCCAAGATTTGCAGCAGCAAGTTGAACACGTCGGGGTGTGCTTTTTCGATTTCGTCAAACAGCACCACTGTATAGGGACGACGGCGAACTGCTTCGGTTAGTTGTCCTCCTTCGTTGTAACCGACAAATCCGGGAGGGGAACCGATGAGCTTGGAGACGGTGTGACGCTCCATGTACTCAGACATATCCAACCGAATCATGGCTGATTCAGCTCCGAAGAAGTAAGCCGCTAGTGACTTGGCAAGTTCCGTCTTACCCACTCCTGTCGGCCCAGAAAAGATAAAACTGGCAATCGGTCGCTTGGGGTTACTGATGCCAACGCGGGCGCGACGAATGGCACGGGAAATCGCCTTGACGGCTTCTTCTTGACCGATGAGTCGCTGATGTAGGATATCTTCCATCTCAAGCAGCATTCGGGACTCGGATTCGGTTAGCTTGTTCACCGGAATTCCTGTCCATGAGGCAACAATGTGAGCGATATCCTCTTCGTTCACCAGGGGAGTGCCGTCAGCATCGGTAGAGTAGGAGTCATCATCTTGGACGAGCGCCCAAATCTTTGCGTGAATTTTAATTTCACGAGCACGCAATTTGCCTGCCTTGCTAAACTCTTGTAAGGCAATAGCATCCTCTTTATCTTTGAGAACTTGGCGCAGTTCTTTTTTCAAGCTCTTGGCAGCCGATGGCACTTTAGAGTTGAGTATTCGGACGCGAGAACCCGCTTCATCAATCAGGTCAATCGCTTTGTCGGGCAAGTAGCGGTCTGAGATATATCGGTCTGAAAGCTTAGCCGCAGCTTCTAGGGCAAGGTCGGAGATTTTGAGCTTGTGGTGCTGTTCGTAGCGATCGCGCAATCCATACAAAATCTCGATCGTTTCCTCTACACTGGGTTCATTCACCATCACGGGTTGGAAACGACGTGCTAAGGCAGCATCCCGCTCGATGTACTGACGGTATTCATCCAAAGTGGTTGCGCCAATACACTGGAGTTCTCCTCGCGCTAGGGCAGGCTTGAGGATATTCGCAGCATCAAGGCTACCGGATACAGCTCCAGCACCAACCAACGTATGAACCTCGTCAATCATGAGGATGATATTCTGACAAGCACGCATTTCCTCTACGATCGTCTTGAGGCGCTCCTCGAACTCGCCTCGGTACTTAGTGCCTGCGAGCAACGACCCCATATCTAGGGTAAGAACCTGTTTGCCTTGAAGGTTTTCAGGAACATCCTGGTTGACAATGCGCTGAGCCAGACCTTCTGCTAGTGCCGTTTTACCGACTCCTGGCTCCCCGATCAGGATAGGATTGTTCTTGGTACGACGACTCAAAATTTGAATCATGCGTTCCACTTCTTTGTGACGACCCACGACAGGATCGAGTTTGCCCTGTACAGCGAGTTGGGTCAGATTGGTGCCACATTCATCGAGGGTGGGCGTCTTTTTGCGGCTCTGGTCAGTATCGCTCAGCTGAGTGGTCGTCTCGGAAAGCATCTCAATCACTTGAGCCCGAACTTGTTTTGAGTTCACTCCCAGGTTTGAAAGTACTCTTGCCGCCACACCTTCTCCATCCCGAATCAGAGCCAGCAGCAAATGTTCGGTGCCAATGTAGTCTTGCCCAAAGGAGCGAGATTCCTCCAGGGACAGATCGAGAACATGCCTACTTCTGGGGGTAAAGGGAATTTCAACAGCGACAATGCCAGAGCCCCGACCAATGATTTTTTCCACCTCCTCTCTTACCTTTTTGAGAGTGACGCCCAGGGAGTGCAAGGCTTTTGCGGCAATACCATTGCCTTCTCCAATCAGACCTAAAAGGATTTGCTCTGTCCCTACAAAATTGTGACCGAGGCGACGTGCTTCCTCTTGAGAGAGCCTAATCACCTTAATTGCTGAATCTGTAAAGCGTTCAAACATGGGTCTGTCCTAATGGAGGGAGTAATTGCTGTCCGAGCTGGGAGAAGGATTGTCAGCCAGCCATTTCAACTAAAGCGTCTCGGCGAAATTGAACGATGTAAGAGGCTGATTCGCGATAAGGCACACAAGTGGAGACTTTCAGGGTAATGTTGTTGCGCGTCGAGTCCAGTAACCGTTTCACTGTACAGACTTGCCTCTTGTTCCTACAGTAGGCAATGATGCAATCTCCGACCTTGATATCTAGCGCTTGAATTTTCATTAATACTCATCCTCAAGATCCAGGAATTAGCTCAGTTAGTCGTATCCAGCACCGACACAGCTTGTCGGTACGACTTAACCGATTTGCCATTTATTCTCCTGGAGCTGTGGTGGTTTGCTACCGCCTTAATCTCCCTTGGCTCTCATCTCCTCATACAGGAAGACTAGATGATTAGCTCTTAGCGACTCAAGTGTTGTAGTGTCTTGAGATTAGCACAGAAAAAGGAACAGTTGACCAACTGAGAGCAAGGTGATGTTTGCTCCCTTATGAGAGCGTTTCCCTATAAATCTAGTGCAAGAAGACAGAAGTAAGGATGCTCTTATGCCGAAGGGAAGAATGCTTTTACAGTAAGCTTTTTAACCTTTTTTTACTTGTGGGCTATTTCTGTCGCGCTGTACTAAACATTTCTTTTTTTTATTTTTATTAGTGTTTTATATCGCCCAGTTTTCTGTAAAAATTAGGAGCTATAAGCTGAATATTTAACAGGATATACAGCTCTAACTGACTAGGCGATCGCTCATTTCTTTGCCAAATCGAATGGGTTTATAAAATGAGTATTACAAGACTGATCGTAGTGTCGTTTTTTCATCTTTTTGTATTTGGATTTAACTTTACACCTAATATTATTGTAGTACTTATCGCCATGAAATTGATAAATTCATTTATGATTTAGTGTAAATAATTAAAAACTTTTAGTACAAAACATACAAGTCATACGTCAAACAAACACTGATTTATGCATGATTCATAACAGTGGAATGCCATAATAATAATGATTAGTATTTAATCAAAGTTCGGTAAAATATATGACTAATAAAGCTTTATTAACGAGTCATAGCCAATTGGGTTTATCGACAACAATCAGTCAATGGATGATGAGTAAGCATTTTTGCCCTGACTGTTCATACGTTTTACTCCGTCATGTGCGTTTGGGAGAAGTTTACTGGCGCTGTAGCCACTGCCATCGGGAAATACCTGTTTAAACGGAAGTTCTCCCGGTGGGCTATGCATTAGTCACATCATTTGTAACAATCTTGAAAGCTTTGTTTCACAAGGCTTTCAAGAAGCATGATTGCCACCAGCCTTGACAAAGCACCACTCATTCTTCTTGATAAAACCTTCGATTTATTGAGAATTGGTCATGAAGGAATGGAGGTTTGATAGCCCGAGAGCTATCGGTCTCCCAAATGTTAAGAAAGATGCGACTAATGCATAGGGTAAAGTGCATACTCCCTAGTTTGGTGAGAGTGTGGGCATCAACCTAGCATGGCGGTTACGCTCCCCGCGATCAAAGAATCCAACGATTTCTAATCGTTGGAGTGTCAAATAGTCAAATTTCAAATTGACTGCTGTTTAAGTAGCGAAGCGTCAAGCCTGGTTTGAGGCTTCGCGTTAGTTCATCAAGACGGGCTGGGATTCAGCTTCAACTCGCCCGTTACCGTGGTAATCCAAGGCAGCCGTTCCCTGTTCTGAAGCACGCAGCTCCTGAAGATAGATTTCTGGCTGCTTGGTGTAGACCGAACTCAATAAGATATTCAGAACTCCGCTTTCTGTTGCCTGACGGATGGCGCGGTGCGTAATTAGTTCACCCACATTGAGAATCACGTTGTCCTGGGCGTCAAGAATGACACGGGTGACTGGACGCCCCAGTGCTTGTTCAATCCGTTGGTGCTTGATTGCCCGCGAGCTGCGTCCTTGTAGCTCTTCTACCTTCTCTTGCAGGCTGTGCCAGAAGGTATTAAGGTTCTCTTGGGCAACGCTTGCCCGATCTCGCAGTTGAACTTGGGTTTCTAACCATGTGTCACTTGCACTTTTATGGACTGCGGTTGCCAGAGTCAGACCCACTGCATTCAGCAATTGAGCCTCTTTCCCGTAAGTCCGGGCGCGATCGATGACGGGTTCCATCACAATCTGACCTGATGCCGCAATAATTAAACCATCATCAGCTCTCACTGTTTGTAGAACCCTGCGCCCTCTTGTCTGTTCGATAGCCACGTGTGCTGCCAGCTCATCAATCGAGCGACTTACGTTAGCGGCATTGCTCTGAGTCACCATCTGAATTCGCTCGCTCGTAGATGCCGTCGCAGCTTGAAGATTACGGCTGATGTTTGCAGTCAGGCTGCCACCTGTTGATCGATAGACTTCATCAAGGATGCCCATGCGCTCGGCAGCATCCGCGTATGCTGGCGTCACTTCTTGTCCCTGAGATAGCAGTACGCTACCGTCTGGAGTCAGCACATCTCGCTCGACATACTTACCTATGACGTATACTTTTTGCTCGGCAGGGTCAACCAGCTTGTTCGTCAGCGAAGTAGCCGCATCCCGATTGAGGTGTTGCAGCTTACTGCTGGTGGCATCGTTCGCGGCTTGCAAATGCTCACCGGCATTGTGGCTGGCTTCCTGTAGGCTGCGGTTCACCGTCTCTACCGAGCTTTGCAGTTGCTCATTCATATTTTGAGCGGCGGCTTGCAGTCTACGGTTTGCAGTCTCAGCCGAGTCTTGCCACATATCTCCAGTTGCTTGAACCGCTCCCCGGATGCCACCGACTTGTTCTGCCATCATCTGAGCCGTTTCTGGAGGTACAAAGGCGACATCGTAACCAATTTTCAGGGTTTCGGGAGCGGGAACGAACGATCGCCCCGAATAAGCATCGGCAAAAATACCTCCGGAGACTTCGTATCCTTCCACCAGTCCGCTATGCTCGTCAAAGAACAAATCGACTAGTTCACCGAGGTTGAGTCCCGCAGTCGTCAGGATTTTTGTTCCTATAAGCACATTGTTATGGTACAGAATCTTCGCGATCGCAGGAATATGATGTGCTTCGACCACAGAGTCTTTCGAGTGAACCACGATCGCATCTAATCCGATCGCCTGCACCTCTTGTAGGGGAATCACTTTTGCATCCCGAAATAGTCCCTTCTCTTCAACCAGGAAACCCAAAAGTTGATTGCGTTCCTGATCGAAAATTAAATCTAGAATTCGCTCAATTTTCTTGCCCGTGTCGTAGGTGACAACCACTTTACCGATAACATCACTACCTTTACGCATTTCTCGATTCCTCGCAGTTCTTATTGATGGGTTTGTCCAGTGTTCTGTTCGTTGGTTGGCTGGCCTTGAAGCTGAAAATTGTATCCCTCTCGACCAAAACCAGGAACGATGTCGATCGCGCCAAGGTATTCGAGGAGTATCCCAACGATGGCAGCAAGAATGATTAAAACGGTGATGTTTGCTCCATTATCAGAGCGTCTTCCTATAAGTCTAGGCATTTCTTTTTTCCTTTTTATTATTGTTTTCCTTCACTCAGTTTTCTGTAAAAATCAGGCAATCTCATCTGGAGCTATAACAGTAGATACAGTTCTTTTTAACTAGGCAATTCTCCCTTTCCTTACGAAGGAAATATCTTTTAAAACTAAGCATTTTAGATCTGAACTTATTCTAAGATTTTCCTCAATAATTTGTATCTATCCTTGAAAGGATATAGAATTTATTTCTCTGATATATATATTTTACTATTTGAGCAATAAGATTGACTAATGCGTTTACATATTATTGTAAAAATTCTAGAGTTTTCAGTACAAAATATACATTTTATACACTGCTCAAACGTTGAATTATACATAATTTATAACACCAGAATGCCATACTAATACTTGTTAAAATCCATGACCAAAGTTTGGTGAAATATATGAGGAATAAAGCTTTATTAACGAATCGCAGCCAACTGGGTATATCTCCAACAATTAGTCAATGGATGATGAGTAAGCATCTTTGCCCTAACTATTCAGACGTTTTACTCCGTCATGTGCGTTTGGGAGAACTTTACTGGCGCTGTAGCTACTGCTATCAGGAAATGCCCGTTTAGAAAATGAGGCTGAAAAAAGCGGAGGTTGCATCAGCCTCGGAATGTATTCCGCAGGTAGGAGAGCCGTGCATTCTTCCACGACCTCAGACGTGACTATTTTGACGAATGGCACCAACGGCAAAGTTATCTTGGGCGACCTTTAAAACGATCAGGAGAAAAACGTAAGATGTTCAAATTCCTCAAGCAAGTTGGTGATTACGCAAAAGAAACGGTGAAAGCCGCCTATTACATTGGACAGGGGCTATCTGTTACCTTCAACCACATGGGACGACGACCTATTACCGTGCAGTACCCTTATGAAAAACTCATTCCCTCTGAGCGGTTTCGGGGACGAATTCACTTTGAGTTTGATAAATGCATTTCCTGCGAAGTTTGTGTCCGTGTTTGCCCCATCAATCTTCCCATCGTGGATTGGGTATTTGACCCAACTCTTAGAAAGAAAAAGCTTAACCATTACAGCATTGACTTTGGAGTCTGTATTTTTTGCGGCAATTGTGTGGAATGGTGCCCAACTAACTGTCTATCCCACACTGAAGAGTACGAACTGTCTGTTTACGAGCGTCATGAGTTGAATTATGACAGTGTGGCGCTAGGGCGGATGCCATACAATGTGACGAACGATCCGATGGTCAAGCCGTTGCGTGAACTGGTTTATCTTCCCAAGAGCGTTATGGACCCTCATGATATGCTTTCCAATACTCGCGGCGCTGGTTTATTTCCAAAAGAAATTCTAGAGCAGCAGGAAGTAAGAGCATCAGACCCCAATTTACAGTGAGCAGGCTCTCAACGATATTAACTAGGGGTTAAACTAAGCGCGATCGCGGGGGGAGCCATTCTCGCTAAAGATCTCCTAGGGCATCCAATCCCATCATCCCGTCACCCCATTACCCCCTCACCCCCTCATCTTGGTAACGACTGGAATAACTATGGAACCCATTCGTATCTTTTACTTTTCCGATGTTCTCTGCATTTGGGCTTATATTGCTCAGATCCGTCTGGATGAGTTGAAAACAACCTTTCAAGACAAGATTGCGATCGAACACCACTTTGTCCCCGTCTTTGGTGCTGCTCGTGAAAAGCTGGAGAACCGATGGCGAGATCGGGGGGGATTGCAAGGATACAGTAGTCATATTCAGGAGGTTGCGAAAAAGTTCGATCACATCACCGTTCATCCTGATATTTGGACTAAAGTCACGCCATTTTCATCTACATCCTGTCATTTATTCCTCCATGCGATTCAACTACTAGAAGCGAAGGGTTTGGTAGAGCAATCACAACAGGTATTTGAAAAAGCAATCTGGGCATTTCGAGAGGCGTTCTTTACCCAAATGGCGAATGTTTCTGACCGCAAGGTGCAATTTGAAATTGCGGAGGAGTTAGGACTCCCGATCGCGGCTATCCAAGCTCAGATCGATAGTGGTGAGGCATACGCTCAGCTATCCAAGGATTTTGACTTGCTCAAAGAGCATACGGTTACGGTCAGCCCCACCCTGATTTTTAATGAAGGACGGCAGAGACTCAACGGCAATGTGGGCTACCGGGTCATCGAAGCCAATATTCGCGAGTTACTGCACAATCCTCCGGGTGAACAATCCTGGTGTTAGGGATATTGGGCGATTGCTACCAGGTAATGAACCAAAACAATTATGATGAGAATCCTAATTTTTACTCTGGAATGGCAACCTGTTTTTACTTACGTTTTGTATCGTATTAAATCAATTCATTCAACAAATAAACAACCGCATATTACAATAATATCAGAAGCAGATTTGTGAACTAGACTCAGGTAAGCTGTTTTAAAATTCAACAAATTTAATAAGGAGCGCATCATGAGTTTAAAAAATAGAGCCAAGGCAACCGCCAAAAATATCGAAGGTAAAATTCAAGAAGCAGTAGGCAATCTGACTGGCGATCCCCAAGATCAGGCAGAGGGCAAGGAAAAACAGGCAGAGGCAACAGTTCGTCACACTGTCGAAAATGTGAAAGATGAAGTCAAAAAAATTATTGACTAGGAACATACAGCGGTTTTCGGGTAAGTAGAATACATTGAGAGGCACCAATCTATTAGCGACTTGCTTTCCATGAGGCCGTACTCCCTGGAGTTGAGAGAAAAAAGAGAACCTGGTGTTTCTTGATGAAGCTGACTGGACGTGCATCCATGCCAAAGGAGGTTTTGTTATGGAATTCACAAGAAACCCAGGGCAATTAGTCATCATTGGTGGAGCAGAGGACAAAGAAGAAGATTGTAAAGTCTTGCGAGAGTTTGTTCGCTGTGCTGGGGGTACCAAAGCTAAAATTGCCGTGTTGACGGCGGCAACAAACGAGCCTCGTGAGGCTGGAGAAGACTATATCCGAGTGTTTGAGCGACTCGGTGTTGAGGAGGTGCGTGTCCTCAATACCATTCACAGGGAAGATGCGGATGATCCAGAAACCCTGAAAATCATTGAGGAAGCCACAGGAGCGTTTTTTACAGGGGGAGATCAAGCCCAAATCATTGAATACATCAAGGGAACTAAGCTAGATACCTTACTTCACCAACGCAATAAGTCGGGAATGGTGATAGGTGGGACAAGTGCTGGTGCTGCCATGATGGCCGATATTATGATTGTTGAAGGAGACTCCGAAACCAACCCACGCCTGGATGCAGTCGAGATGGGGGCGGGAATGGAATTTCTGCACTCAGTTGTGATCGATCAGCATTTTGCCCAACGAGGACGGCTAGG
>DATNPC010000899.1:0-14760 GCA_036703375.1 Allocoleopsis sp. | reverse complement strand
CGCCTCTTCGGTATCGCCTTCTTCATAGTAGGTGCAAAATGTCAAGCCAGACTGCAAGCGATTTTCCCCATCAATCAGGGCATAGTATCGCAAATCTGATAGTAACTCGCGGGAGATGGAAAGGGGACGACCTGTTGCTTGGACTTGTTCGATTTGCTCCAGACTATCTTTATCTAGATTGAACCGGATGCCATGAAATAGTACGCGCTTGCGACCAACTTTTTCTTTCTCAACGAGAATACAGGACTCTAAATTCAGATTGTCGCGCTTTGAACCCTTCTGGGAGTGCTGTCGTTTACGATGATGCCCCACAAAGTAATTCTTGTCCTTGCTTTGAGTGTTTTGAACCATTTCTAGTGCAGCGTGGAGGAAATCACTATCCAGGTGAAAAAGCTTGAAACGCTTACTGTACAAGCTTGATTGCCTTATACCATCTACCTTCTGCCTCCTGCCCCCTGCCTCCTGCCTCCTGCCTTCTGCCCTCTGCCTCCTGCCTCCTGCCTTCTGCCCTCTGCCTCCTGCCTTCTTACACTAGGAAAATGGATTCCGGTTAGAAGCCCGTTGCAGTGTTGCCTGTACCAAGCTAATCACAAACTCCAACAGTCCGCGCCACTGCTTTTCTCCAGAGGTGACACCTTCTCGATGGATTTGCAGAATCATATCGCGATGAGGATGGTCAAAAATCGCTTGAGAGTAGCGGTTGATTACGTCGCCATCTAGCTGAATCACTGTTTGGGCGTAGATCATATCAGTTTTGACTGCCTTAGCGAGAACGTCGGATTCGACAAATTCGGGCGTTTCTTCCTGCTTTCTTTGCAGAGCTTTATTGCGATTATCCAAAGCCGCTTTCAGTTCGCTCTGTTTACGCAAGCTACGCAAGAAACTACTGTCATTGAGCAGTCGTTGGACTTTGAGAATTTCTTCTGGATTGGTCGGTGTAACGGGGTCTGGCAGTCGGGTTTGAATTTGGTGCAATTCTACGGTTGGATCGGTCAGGATTTGGTCGGGTTCTCTGGCCGACGCTAAGACGCTCGGATCGTAAAAGTCTGAGGTTGGGTCAGTGAGAAGCAGGGTATATTCCAGTTCTAAGCTTTTGCGGATGTCAATATAGCGATCGCGCAATGACTCGTGAATACCCTGTTGTTCGAGATACTCTCTCGATATTACATAGATATCTCGATAGGCTTCCCAGGCAATGAACTTGCTACCAGTAATCTGCTCAACGACCATCGTATTGACTTCTAACGCTGTGATGTCGATGAGGACTTCCCCCAGTGACTGAATAAATTCTGTCAGAGTTCGATTCAGTCCTGAGGTAACATTTCTGCCGCTTTGGACAGGTACGTCTGTCGTTTCTCTTCTCGTGCGATTTTTTGTATCGATCACAGCCGTCAACCTCGCTAGTGCTAATAATTTTGATTAGGAAAGCGACTGGGTGGGGGTGGGGGTGGCGGGAATCGTTTTTCAACGGATTGCGGATTCGCCTTGGTGTTATTTTGAGATACCTCTGTAGAAGTAGAATTTCCAGCCGCATCGGTATCGCTAGCCAGATCGCGTTCATCGCGATCGCTCTTAGCATTTTCTAACGAATTGGTTCGATCGGATGATTCGGGAACCTGCTCCAAGTTATCTAAGGAGTCATCGGCTGGTAGAGTATCAGTCTTGAGTTGGTCTCTCAGATCGGGAGCAGCCGTCTCATCGAGAACTGACTCAGTCGTGTTTAATTTTGCCAGAGGGTCAGCGCGATCGATGCTAGTGTCCAAGCGGGTGTCCACGTCGGGAAGATCTGAAAAAGGTTCTAGTTCCTCCGGCGAGAATTCATCCCAGTTTTCATCGTCTAAATCGGACTCCGACTCATGATGTTCTGCGGCTAAGGATTCCGATTCATCTACAAGGTCGCCCCAATCATCATCTTCCCACGCCGATAATTCTGGAGCGCTCGCTTGCTCATCTTGTACAGCTTCCGGCTCTTCCTCTACCCAATCATCCCAGTCCTCTTCGTCTTCTAAATCTAAGGACTCTATACTGGGCACTGGTTGGGCTGGATTGAGTTCGGGTTCTTCTTCCACTAAATCTCCCCAGTCTTCATCCAGTTCCGGACTGCCTGTGGCAATGTTCGGGGTGGGTGGAGGCGGTGGCGACTCTAAATTTTCGCGATCGTCGAATGATTCGGTGACTTCCGGTTCAATCTCGTCGTCCGGTTCGTCATCATCGTCATCCAGTAAATCTCCCCACTCCGCGTCAAAGTCAGCCCTTGATAGTTCGCTGTTGGGTTGTAGTAAAGTCGTTGACGACTCTAAATCGTTCCCCTCGTCTAGGGATTCTTCAGGTTGAGGCTCTTGGGTCGATTCCTCTTCCCATCCCCAGCCCTCAGCATTCTCTGCGTCAGCCTCCTCTGGGGAAGGGGGCGGTGCGACTGGCAAAGATTCCAGTAACTCTAAAACCGCCTCGTCCCAATCGTCTTCGTCTTCCTCGTCTTCGTCCAGTACCTCTTCGGGCGCTGTGGGTATTGTCACCGAGGCAGTGGGTTCTTGGGTGAGAGGGGGTTCTATAGCAATATCCGGCTCAAAAAAAGCGTTAGGACTACTAACGATCTCCTCTACCACCGCTTCAGGTGTCTCAAGGACTAACCCAGCTTCGGTGACAGACTCAATCTGGGGTAATGTCTGACTTTCAGAACTGACTGATTCAGGGGTAATGACCGCCGTATCGGTATCTGGGTAACGCATCGCGACCAAAACCTCAAAGAGTTTTTGCAAACTTTTGAGGTTGTTTTGAACGATCTCGTTTCCTTCCGCAACTTGATCGAGGTGGAATTGCCGCAATTCCCGGTAGGGGCCGTTGCTGAGAAAGCGATCGCCAATTTCGTTTTCGATATCTCCCGCGATCGTATTAATGCGAGTGTGCAGGCGATGACCCGGTTTGCCGATGGTCGTGTCAATTTCATCGGTCTCTGACGCTACCCAAGTTGTAATCTTCAACTCAATAGCTTCACTGAGGGCTAGGGCAAGAGCTTCGGTTATCTTTCCAGCCTTCAGCAGTTGTCTAAAGTCATCGCTTGACGCCATAGTTACACTATCCCCATGAATTCGGGCGCTTTTCCAATTGTTAAACGTGCAGAAATTGTTAGGGTTTTATCAGCTTTGGTCAACCATCTAGAAGCTGATTTCTCGGCTTTGGTAAGCGCACTCGTTAAAGTGAGAATCTGTGGTAATCCCTGGAGGGACAGTCAAAAAATCAACTATCCCAGCTTGGACTTAGTAGACAGTTAACCACTAACCACTCGCCTACTAACCATTAACAGTCCTCACCTGGGTATCGATCGGCTTGAAGTTCCCTTAAGCCGAGTGTCAGGGCAAGTTGTCCCGGCTAGAGGGAGCTAAGAACGCATTTCCATCCGCTCGTCGGTATGATGACTGCGGCAACCGAGCTAATGTACTGGTCAAAACAGTAAATAGCTGTTGAATGTTTTCTAAATTGTGCTGAATAATCTGGCGTCCTTCTTGAACCTGCTCCATGTGAAATTGTCGCAGCTCGGTATACGGACCGTTGCCAATGAACTGACTGCCGATTTCGTTTTCGATGTCACCATCTACGATATTGATGCGAGTACGCATCCGACTATCTGCTGGAGGCTGGTAGCGTTCCGCTGATGTCGCATCGTCTGAGTTAGCAGATGACACCCATGTCTTGATTTCCAACTCAATGGCTTCGCCCAGTGCTAGAGTCAGAGCATCAACGATCTGACCCGCCTTGAGTTTTTCTTTAAAATCGTCACTATTAGCCATAAGGTAATGCTTGCCTTAAGGTATGCAGTTAGCTCGCATATTAGCCTAGAAGTTGGGTCAAACTCAAATCTTGCAGTACTTCCCTCCTATAAGATGGTCGCTACGGGACAATGAAGGATAAAGAGGTAAGGCTATGACAACCGTATTGAATTTAGAGCCAATTACCACCCTGACGCGGGAGCAGTTTTTTCAATTGTGTCAGGCGAATCCGGATTTACCGCTTGAACGTTCGCCTCAAGGAGAGTTGATTATTGTGACGCCTATCGGTGGTGAGGGTGGCAATCAAGAAGCAAGTTTGATTGCGAAGGTTGTTATCTGGAATGAACAGACTCAGTTAGGAGTGGTGTTTAGCTCCCAGACTGTATTTAGTTTACCTGGAGGTGGCGATCGCTCTCCCGATGTGGCTTGGGTGCAGTTATCTAGGTGGCAAGGGTTGAGTCAGGAGGAACGAGAGGGGTTTCCCCCGATTTGCCCGGATTTTTTGATTGAATTGCGTTCTCGCAGCGATCGATTAAAGCCGCTACAGAGCAAGATGCAGGAGTATCTAGCGAGTGGGTTGCGCTTGGGTTGGCTGATTAATCCCAAGGATAAACAGGTGGAGATTTATCGCATGGGGCAAGAGGTGGAAGTGGTGGGAATGCCTGTAGTGTTATCGGGGGAGGAGGTTTTGCCGGGGTTTAGTTTGGAAATGAGTTAGTTTTCTTCCCAAAAGTCTGTCACGGCATAGCCCAATTCACCCAACATCTGACGTAGGAGTGGCAGGCTAAGACCAATCACATTGCTATGGCAGCCTTCTAGTTTTTCCACGAAAAGTCCGCCTCGACCTTCCAAGGCGAAGCACCCCGCACATTTCAGGGGTTCGCCAGTGGCAACGTAGGCGGCAATTTCGCGATCGCTAACATCCGCGAAGTACACGGTTGTAATTCCGCAGCGCACTAAGGTTTCGTCCCGCGCGGTATCAATCAAGGCATGACCTGTATAGAGAACGCCGATATCACCCCGCATCATTTGCCAGCGAGCGATCGCTTCTTCTGAGTTAGCGGGTTTCCCATGAATCTCGCCCCTGACGCTCAACACGGAATCGCAACCTAACACCAAGGCATCCGAATATTGCGCGGCAACTGTCTGCGCTTTACCCAATGCCAAGGTTTCCACCAAAGCAATTGGGTCACTTAACTCGACTTGAGATTCATCAAACTCGCTGACGCAAACGACTGGTTCAATTCCAGCCTTTTGCAACAAGCTGCGGCGGGCTGGGGAAGCGGAGGCTAGTACAAATGTTGGAATAACCATAGGGAAGTTTTACACCAGATGAGGACATCGGGAAATTAACTTGCGTCTTTAACCCCTAGGGTGCGTTTTCAAGCCCTTCGATCCCCCCCATTCCCCCTTAAAAAGGGGGGAGAATCTGCTCAAAGTCCCTTTTTAAGGGGGATGCGAGGGGGATCTACACCGACAGCAACGAAGCCAATAAACTTTGAAAACACGCCCTAGCCCCTGGCTCAATAAACGGTAAACGATTTAACAACTTGATTGAGCGCGCCTTGCATCTTACCCCAGCGATTCTCCGTCGTTGAAGCATTAAGCGTGTAGAGCTTGCCATGGCTGACGGCAACGCTGGCGAGGTTGTGTCGCTCTTGGTTGGGAAGTTTGACGTTGTATTCCAGCAAGTAGTAAGTCTTGTCGCCAGCTTCGCGAGTCTCAGCGTTAATCAATTCCGCTTTACGGCCTGAATCAGGAGGAGCGATCGCATTTTTTTGTAGCTGGTACCCCACTTCCCCAGGCGTTCCCAAATCGGCAAGCGTTTTTCCTTCAGGCACTGAGCTAATTACAACACTGACATTTTCCGTCCGTTCGATCAAATCGTGGAACACCACATCGGGTCCATCTGTCACTTGAACGGGTAACCAACCGTTGGGATACAAAAACTCATAGCCGTCAGTGCCGTCTACATAACTTTTCAGCCCGCTCACACCAGTTGTACAGCCAGAAAACCCTAGGCTCAACACTAGCAGCAGTAGCACGGCAATTGTTTTGAGCATCTCCTCTTCCTTCAATCCAGTTGCTTTATTGTCTCATTTTTCGGTACCCCTACCTTAGATAGGAGCCATATAGAGATTGTCTCTCTAGAGGTCTACTCCATGCAGGAAAATAGTGGCAGTAAGCTGGTAGCTGATAGGTCATCTGAGGCTGGAGACTCAGCGTTTTGGACGACAATCAACGCTTTTTGCACCTTTAGGTGCTCAACGATCGAGTGCATTACTGACTAACACAAGAATGCTGCTTTGGAGGAAAGACGATGAACCAGACTTATCAAACGCTTGCCATGCTGGGATTGGCGACGGTACTGACTGGACTGCCTCAAGTTGTCGCGGCTCAACGTCCGCCTGCTTCGCTCGTACTGGCTGCCGAACCCAAGCCCGGTCAGATCAATGCAGTGGAGTTGTATAACCGAGGTGTGGACAAGTTGGATGCTGGCGATTATCAAGGCGCGATCGCGGACTTCACGCAAGCTCTACAACTGAACCCCAATGACGCCGATACTTACTACAATCGAGGCTACGCTCAGCACACTATCGGCAATTACGACAAGGCAATTAGTGACTACAGCGAAGCGATTCGCCTCAACCCTAGCTTTACTCAAGCCTTCAGTAACCGAGCCTATGCCTACTATCTGTTGAAGAAGTACCCAGAAGCGATCGCCGATTGCACCAAAGCCATCGAACTCAACCCCAAGAATGATACAGCGTACATTACCCGAGGCAACAGCTATGATGAACTGGGACAGAACCAAAACGCTTTAGCTGATTACGATAAAGCGCTTCAGATTAATCCCCAAAATGCGATGGCTTACTACAACCGAGGGTTAGCTCGCAACCGACTTAACCAGGATCGAGCGGCGATTGACGATTACACTGAGACCATTCGACTACAGCCGACGTTTGCAGAAGCCTTCTACAATCGAGGTCTAACTCGCTTCAACCTCAAGAACACCAAGGAAGCCATAGACGACTTAAAGAAAGCTGCTGACCTTTTCAAGCAACAAGGTAGGACAGAGAATTTCCAAAGTGCGATGAATGCGATTAAAACCATTCAGCAGTCAGGGGATTCCTGAGCTATCGGGATTTTTCTCTGTCCTTGGTGAGCCTCGAACGCTCACCCCTCGTTACAGCTGTCTTGAGTCTGACGAAAGATTAGCCAACATTAGAGGCAGAGTAAGCAACAAATAGTAATCCACCAACCAAGACTAAGGCGGCAATGCCCAGCACAACGTAGTTCTTCTTTTGAGCCTGCGTCGGTGGCTCAGCTTGGTATACTTTTGGCTCTTTTGCAAAGTTATTGAGCAGGCCGCCTTCTTCTGTGGTATATGGCATGATTAAAACCTTTTTTGCTTTCTTAAACTTATGTTACATAACTTTTGGCAATTACTCGCTAAAAACTTTAACTTTTTTTCACAAAAATCAGAATTTTGGCTGGAACCAAATCCTCATGATTCAGTAATCGTGCCGGTTAGGGGCGAACTGGCGCTGGCGTAACTTTTTACAGGAATTCGACCAGCGAGGTAGGCAAGACGACCGGCTTCGGTTGCGAGTCCCATTGCTTTGGCCATAGCGGCTGGATTTTGTGCCAATGCGATCGCGCTATTAATCAGTAAAGCATCCGCTCCCATTTCCATCGCGTAAGCCGCCTCGCTGGGGCTACCAATTCCCGCATCTACTACGACTGGCACGTTAGCCTCTTCAATGATGATTTGGATATTCGCCGCCGTCTTGATACCCTGTCCCGAACCAATCGGCGAACCCAACGGCATTACCGTAGCGCAGCCCACCTCTTCGAGTCGCTTTGCCAGCATAGGGTCGGCATTAATGTAAGGCAACACCGCAAACCCTTCTTTCACCAATTGCTCGGCCGCTTGTAGGGTGCCAATTGGATCGGGCAGCAGATACTTCGTGTCCGGAATCACTTCCAGCTTGACAAAATTATTGTCCTCTTGCCCCAATAGCTTTGCCATTTCACGACCGAGTCGTGCCACCCGGATAGCCTCTTCTGCGGTTTTGCAACCTGCTGTATTGGGTAGCATCCAGATTTTAGTCCAATCCAGCGCTTCGGCTAGTCCTTCATGCCCCGGCGCATTGGTTTGAACTCGGCGCACGGCAACGGTGACAATTTCACAACCGCTGGCGGCAATGCTCTGCTGCATTTCCTCTAGGGTGCGATACTTCCCCGTACCCGTCATGAGACGAGAACGAAACGTTCGTCCTGCAATCGTGAGGCTGTCAGTGGGAGAGTGTTCGGTTGAGGGTGAGGGATGAGCGGTTAGGAGTGAAGAGGATGTGGGGGAAGCGTTGCGGGAAAAACTAAGCATTGAATTGTTCTGGGCTGAAGCGGGTTTGTTGTAGAAACGGTCGTAGCGAAAATGGGCGAGCAACGGGTCAGTCTTGTGTTCGCAAATCAAGTCAGCGAGCAATTGGGCCGTCACGGGGGCTAAAAGAATGCCGTTACGGTAGTGGCCCGTAGCGAAGGTGAGATTTTCACAGGGACTAGACCCGAGAATGGGTAATTCATCCGGTGTATCGGGTCGAAATCCCCACCAGCACTCCTGAATCGGATAGTCCTGTAATTCAGGATATAGCCGTATCGCTTGCCCCAACAGAGCGTGGATTCCCGCTGGAGTATTGTGAGGCGCAAAGCCAACGTCCTCAACCGTTGCCCCAATCAAAATCCGTCCATCTCGACGCGGCACGATGTAAATATCAGATCCATACAGCACTCGCTGTAAGGGTAAGGACTTAGAATTGTGGGGAGCTTGCACCGATAGCATCTGACCTTTTTTCGGGCGTACCGGCACGGGCAACAGTTCGCTAGACCAAGCGCCTGTTGCAAGGACATAATGCTCGGCTTGAAATTCACCAGCTGAGGTTCTCACGCCAGAAACCACCCGATTTCGTTGCTCGATCGCTTCGACTTCTATACCTTCACGCAAGTCTACACCCAATTCCTGTGCTGCTAATCGCAGGGCTTGTGCTAGCGCCCGGTTATCGACTTGACCGTCTTCGGGATACCACCAACCACCAACAACCTCTGAACTCAGTCCGGACTGGTATAAATTCATCGCATTGGCGTCCAACCAGTCAGCGGCTTCAACTGCTGCGTCTCTTGGCTGTTCGTAAACGGGGGCTAATATGCCACAAGGCCAGTAGCCGGTAGAAACACCCGTTAGCTGTTCGAGCTTGGCGCACCATTGAGAATACAACGATCGCGATCGCAGGCATAAATCCAACATTGGCGATGGGGGAATTGCTTCTGCCTGAGGAGCTAACATCCCGGCTGCTGCTGGTGTAGCACCTTGTTTGAAGTCGCGGCTGACCAGAGTAACGCTTCGACCTCTCAACTTCAACTCAACGGCGATCGCAAAACCAATTACACCACCGCCAACGATCAGAATCTCACTTGCTGCGTTCATTCCTAAAAATTAAAGACGTGCCAGTACACGTCTACCACGTTGCTAGTTAATGCCCTAACCCTACCAAAATGCTGAAACAGGTTGTCCCCCATTCCCAGATTGACCAGCTCCACTTCCAGTAGCTTCTGGATTGATATTAACGTCAGATGTCTGCGTATTGGACTGAGTGTTGTTGGGTACCTGCGCTGTTGTTTGATTGGTACGTCTTGCCGAGTTAGTCGGCTGACTGGCTCGTTGCAGTTGCGTTCGGTTAGCCTGTTGTGTGGTTTGTGGAGACGTTCTTAGCTGGCTTGCTGTCCGATTCTGACCTGGAAAGGGAAAGCGCCAACCCAGTGCTGCACCAATCAGAGCAGCGATCGCTACTACCGTAATAAGTATCCCAGCAAATCTGTTCATAGCTGTAATCCAATAAATTCATGAGTAACTGGGTAAACAGGAAGAGTTTCGCATCCCCCTCCTGACCAATTATTAAAGCTCATCCTTAGGTGTTTTCGCTCCTACTCGGGTCAGGGATGCGCCTCGGACGGCTATTCCTTAAGATTCATTTCACGCTAGCTATGACTTTGCACGGGCATAAACTGAGCTTTTGATTGAGCTGTCATCTATAAGCTATGAGCTGTTGACCCAAATCTGACGACCCAAAGCTGACCGCCCAAAGTATAGTTGCGATCGCGCGTCTTAGGTCATATAAGTTCAAGCTTCAGACTGGCTACAGATGACTGCTTGGTCGAAAGCCGGCACTGCTCTCTTACCACATGGCTGGAACGCCATCGTTGGTACTACTGTTGCCTCCAGTTGTATCATCAGGTATCTGAGGAGATGTTGAATTCGAGTTTTCAGCAACGGTTGTCCCAGCACCATTGCGCGCTGTTGTTGTATTCGCCTGCTGACCAACTGCGTTCACAGTTCGTTTGGGTTGCCCTGCTGCTAGCCTGGGTTGCCCTGCCGCTAGTCGTTGAGACGACCTTCCGTTGACACTAGCTGTCTCAGACCTCGAACCCGGAAACGGGAAGCGCCAACCCAGTGCTGCACCAATCAGAGCAGCAATTGCAACTACGGTAATAATTACTCCAGCAAATCTATTCATAAGGTTAATCCCATAGTCAATTTATCGCTCGATACAAGGAAAAGGTCTACAGTCATCCCTATTAAGAGGTGATACCAGCTTACACTGAGTAATCTTTTCTCCTGTTCTGGTATGGGACGGCAAACGAGCTTCTACTCCTAAAGAGCTATTCCTCATTATCAGGCTCAGCTGGCTGTCTTGTTCCTTAAGGATTTCTTGAACTGTTCCAGCAAAAGATTTCGTTCAGGACAAACCTCCATGAACTGTCACTGTGAAGCGCAGCAAACCCCAAAAATATCTCTGTCTCCCCGTCTCCCCGTCTCCCCGTCTCCCCATCTCCCCGTCTCTATTTTCAGGTCAAATATTTCTGCACAACCTGCCACCCCGTGAACGAAACCCAAGCGAATCCTACCAATAGGGCGATATTGATACCTATATGTACGGCACGCGCCCAGGGTTGAGTCGGACTAATTTGAGTTGAAACACCTGCTGAAAGCAATACCAGCACTACAACAACTAGACCTGCGATCGCATGTGCTGAGTGTCCTAGAGAACCATAGTGACCCAGAGTACCGACAAGACCAATCGCCAGCAATAGTAGCACTAAGCTCACCATGACCCAGCCAATGATGTAGTGCAAAGGTCGCAACCAACTGGGTCGAGGACGTCCCAGGTAGCGTTTAGAAAAGAGAACCAAACCGGAGACTGTCAACAAAAAATAGGCCAAGAGCGATAAGCCCATTGACCAAGCTGCGATTTTCCATAGCCAGAGAAATGAGGGTAGATCCACTCGTCGATCGCCAAAATCGGTGTTTTATCTTCTACCTCATCATGATAGATATAGATAGAGGTTGCCAATTACGACAACCTCGAAATAGACGGTATAACCTCTAAAATTAATTAACCCATAGCCGCGAGTGTTAAAGATTCTGTGGTCAACCGAATCTTCTTGCTATTGACTGTTTCTACAGGTTTAGCAGCAGCATGTTCTGTCGTTGGCTTAGAGATTGGCAGCGGTGAGTCTGTATTCTCTTCGTCTACGCGCAAGCGCTCGCAAGGAATTGTATCGGAGAGAATGGCGGTTGCCATCATACCTGTGTGAATCTCCAGCAGAGCCTTGGGTAGAGCTTCAAACACCAAGCGCTGACCCGGAAAGACAACGCGCTCGAAGTACCAGTTAGAAACGTTTGTAATCCGAGCCACCTGAATCTGGCTAGTGGCATTGACATAGCAGCAGAGAATGCGATTTTGATTATCAGAAGGTAGAGAATCTAGTATTTGAGCCATGGTTTACCGAGGGTCTTTACTATCAAGAGTGCTTATTACATCCACCCACGTTAGCACCTGCGATCCCCATTGGCTGTAAACCCGACTACCAATCAATTTGTCTTCACAAACGTTACGATTTTGCAATCGGGTGGATACCCTGGCTTTTCTTCGATGATTCGGTTTTTGCAGGGGAATTCAGTAAAAACGAGTAAAAATACTTAAAAACAGGATTAGATAGGTGCAGTCTTCTGCTCTCTCTGTCTTTGACGTATTTTACTCCTTCAACGAAAAATACCATAGAGTTGAGCGAAGTCATCACTCTTGTTAAAGTTAAGTTATATGAATAGCACTTTCATAATTTATCTCAGCAAGCCTGATGCGAAAAACTGGAGATAAGCAAACTACGCCCGACTTAGGCGATCGCGTCGGCAGGTCAATCAGGTCAATCCAGCCGCAACCTGATACCTGAAAACCTTATGAAATAAGGAATTCTCCTTTATCGTGTTTCTAGTAACAGAACTTATAAAAAAGAGCAGCTCCTAACCCCCAAATTAACTATGCAACAGAAAATCCTCTACGTTCGCCTTCCCTGCAACCCCATCTTTCCCATTGGTGTTGTCTACCTATCCGACCACGTCCACAAGCTGTTTCCAGAAGTCGAGCAGCGGATTTTTGACTTGGGAACTGTACCTCCCCTAGATTTTGCCAGCGCTCTCGACCACTGCATAGACGACTTTAAACCAACCCTAATGGTATTTTCGTGGCGCGACATCCAGATTTATGCGCCTGTCGGGGGTCGAGGGGGTAACCCACTGCAAAACGCGTTCGAGTTCTACTATGCTCGAAATCCCTTCGTGAAGTTACGCGGTGCCTTGGGAGGATTGCGGTTAGCCGCGTCTTACTATACTGAACTCTGGCGCAATCTCGGCTTGATTAAGCGGGGTTTGAAGCTGGCTCAGAAATATAATCCAGAGGCTCGCATCATGGTCGGTGGGGGCGCGGTGAGTGTATTCTACGAGCAACTGGAGAATAAGCTGCCAGCTGGAACAATCGTTTCTGTGGGTGAGGGGGAAGTCCTTTTAGAAAAAATTCTCCGGGGTCAAGAGTTTCGAGACGAGCGGTGTTATGTCGTGGGCGAAACCAAGCCACGCGATCGCATGATACATGAATGGCCTACCCCACTGGAAAAAACGGCCTGCAACTACGATTACATCAAAAGTATTTGGCCGAGTTTTGACTATTACCTGCAAGATAGCGACTTTTATATTGGTGTCCAAACCAAACGAGGTTGCCCGCACAACTGCTGCTATTGCGTTTATACGGTAGTTGAAGGTAAACAAGTCAGAATTAACCCTGCCGATGAAGTGGTTAAGGAGATGCGCCAACTTTATGACCGAGGCGTTCGTAACTTCTGGTTTACCGATGCTCAGTTTATTCCGGCACGGAAATTTATTGATGATGCCATTGAACTGTTGCAAAAAATAGTTGACTCCGGCATGACGGATATTCACTGGGCAGCCTACATTCGGGCTGACAATTTGACCCCCGAATTGTGCGACCTGATGGTGAAAACCGGAATGAACTACTTTGAAATTGGCATCACCAGCGGTTCGCAAGAACTGGTACGGAAAATGCGGATGGGCTACAACCTACGTACCGTCTTGGACAATTGCCGCGATTTGAAGGCGGCTGGATTCAACGACTTGGTATCCGTCAACTACTCATTTAATGTCATTGACGAGCGCCCAGAAACGATTCGGCAGACGATCGCGTATCACCGAGAGTTAGAACGGATTTTTGGGGCTGACAAAGTCGAACCCGCTATCTTCTTTATCGGGCTACAACCACACACTCACTTAGAAGAGTATGCCTGGGAAAACAACTTCCTCAATCGGGATTACGATCCGATGAGCTTAATGCCATGGACAGCGAAGAAACTCTTATGGAATCCCGAACCGTTAGGCTCCTTCTTCGGTGAAGTTTGTCTTCAGGCTTGGCGACAAAATCCGAATGATTTTGGACGAGAAGTTATGAAGATTTTAGAAGAACGACTCGGTTGTGCCGAATTGGAAGAATCGCTTGCTGCTCCGATTGAACCCAAGAAGAAACAACTCGTCGCCGTTGGGTAGAAAAGCGGTAGATCGTAGGATTTGCTTCTACAATTACAAAGACAAGCTGATAAGTTCTTTTCCTCGCTGCCCATAGCAGTTGTCTGTTTCTTGGCGATTTATTTAACACAACAAAACCATGCTGGAAGGTTCGATTTTACAAAAGTTAGAAGCCGCCCATCGAGGTGGTAAACGACCTTTAAATTTTGGCGTGTATTACAAAAACACGCTCGTTTCCCTTTGCCACGCCTTGGAAGACTTTGTTCTGGAGTCTTCGGGCGCGCCCCTGATGATTACGGCCTTCCAGCGCGGTAAGTGGTACTTACAGGAAGCAGAGCGCTATGGAGAACTGGCGAAGAAGTCCTGTCAAGTAGCGATTATGGCCGCTCCCGATGCGGGTTTTGCCGAACACCCAACCAGCCAGGAGCCGAATGTGGCGCTGGTGAGTTTGGAACCGAGCGATCCCGTCGCGCAAGAGTGGCACTTGATGATTTTGTCGGAGACCTACACGGCAATGGTGTTATGTCAAGAGCTATCGACCACTGATTACGGTGCGAACGGATTCCCAGAGCATGACTCAGAGCGTAAATTTTATGGCTTCTGGACGTTTGAACCGGATTTGGTACGGGAGACAGTGGAATTAGCGATCGCTCATATCGGTCGTTACAACCCCGACTTACAGGAAAAGTTAACCGCACAGGTTCAGACTATTAGTGCAGCCTTTGGCACCAAGCAACGAGACGATATCGGAGCTGTAGTGTCTCGTGTCGTGGATTATCTGCAAAACACTCACGAAAGCTTATCCCAACTTGGGGTGGCTCAACCGAATGCCGCTCCTATTCAGGAACAGGAACTAGATGACAACCTGATTTCCAACGAGCTACAGGCCTTCTTGCGGATGGCACAGCTGATTGACCAAGCGGATGCCAAGAATCCAATGGCGGCAGCTGAGGTGACAATGCTCTCAGAAGCGATGGGACAGCTAATAGACCTACCAGCATGGCAACTGAAGCGCTTGCGATTAGCTGGGCTACTGCATCGTCTTGCGCCACTGCAAGGAGTCGG
>DATNPC010000898.1:0-12776 GCA_036703375.1 Allocoleopsis sp. | reverse complement strand
GGGACGGGCATCTTGCCCGTCATCCGCTGCACTGCTCAAAATATCTGCAGCTACGCTTGCCATTGTATATCCAGGTGCAACTAAGCCGTAAATGCGATTTTGATAAAGGGCGCATTCTCCAATGGCATAAATGTTGGGATCGGAGGTTTGGCATTCATCGTTAACCGCAATACCGCCTCGTTCGCCGATCGCTAAACCACAGCTTCTAGCTAGTTCATCACGAGGGCGAATTCCAGCAGAAAATACGATCGTATCCGTTTCCAACTCCGAACCATCGGCAAAAATCATTTTCACAATTTTGCCGTTTTCGCTCACAATCTTTGTGGTGGATTTACTAGTGTGAACTTTCACCCCAAGGGCTTTGATTTTGTCGCGAAGCAGGATGCCACCCATCTCATCGATTTGCACGCTCATCAGTCGAGGGGCAAACTCAACAATATGGGTTTCTAACCCCAAGTTTTTGAGAGCATTCGCGCATTCTAATCCTAATAAACCACCGCCAACCACGACACCGACTTTACAATGTTTGGCGTAGTTAGCAATCTTTTCTAAGTCTTCAATCGTTCGGTAGACAAACGTGCCAGGAGCATCATTGCCTTCGATCGGAGGGACAAAGGGATAAGAACCCATTGCCAAAACAACTTTATCGTAAGGAATTTTTAACCCATTGGCTGAGGAGACAGTTTGGTTTTCGCGATCGATCGCAACAGCTTTGTCTCCGATGTAAATCTGGATTCCATTATCCTGATAAAATCCTGGTTCAACGAGCGATAAATCGGCGGCAGTTTTGCCGGAGAAATAGCTACTGAGATTAACGCGATCGTAAGCAACACGCGATTCTTCACAGAAGGTAATTAAATTCCAGTGCTGGGCGGCTCCTAAGCTAACCATCAGCTCAAGGAATTTGTGACCTACCATGCCGTTGCCGATAACAATTAGATTTCTTTTAGCTGTCATTAGTTTTCCCTAAATCTGCTCAGCAATCCTAGAAAATTAGTGATGAAGATGTAGGCATTACAAGTTACCCCATTCTTTTAGAATGGGTTTCATCGCAGCGATTAATTCCCCCTTCAACGTCAAAATTCCACCCAGAAATAGTTTGAACGTTGAACTCAAAAAGCCATTATGCGGACATGGCGGGTTTGCAGTTCTTCAAAAACTTGTGCAAGTTAACAACACCTCCAATAACTGCGATCGCAGGCGCTTCAAACCCAGTTGCCTCAACTTGCTCGACAATGCTTTCCAACGTCCCAATCAATTCTTCCTGTTCCGGCCGCGTTCCCCAACGAATCAGAGCGATCGGTGTTTCCGGACTGCGTCCAGCGAGGGTGAGTTCTCTCACGATATTGGGTAGATTATGAACTCCCATGTAGATGACAATCGTTTCCGAACCATTAGCGATCGCATGCCAGTTTACCTCAGTGCGATATTTCCCGACGGCTTCGTGGCCTGTGACGAATGTGACGGAAGAACTGTAATGGCGATGAGTTAACGGAATTCCCAGATAAGCGGGAACCGCAACGCCAGAGGTGATGCCAGGAACCACTTCTACAGGTACTCCTGCTTGCACTAAATCTTCCATCTCCTCACCACCGCGACCAAATACGAAGGGATCGCCTCCCTTTAATCGCACCACAATCGCATGAGTTTGTGCCTTTTCAATCAGCAATTGAGTGGTTTCTTCTTGCAAGAGAGAATGACGCCCTTGGCGTTTTCCAGCATTGATGATTTCGGCATCAGGGTTAATCATCTGCAAAATTTGCGGGCTAACCAGTGCGTCGTAGATGACCACATCTGCATGCTCCAATAGCACCTTACCCTTGAGGGTGAATAAGCCTGGGTCTCCAGGTCCAGCACCGACTAAATACACTTTGCCTAGACACTTGGGCTGATTCATTAGTTGTTGGCTTTTGGTTGTTGGTTGTTGGTTATTATTCGTTGGCTATTTCACCTAACGAATAACCAATTGGCAATCATTTTTTTAGCAGCAGTATTGTGAAATATCCTCACCGCAAGTATCGGCTAAAAAGGACAACGAACGAAAGCGTAATGCCATCAACTGATCGTAGAAAGGATTCAGCTTACACAACGGTGGGATGCATAGTAATGTGTGGTCGAACAGCTTAATAGTTCGTGCAAAAGGACAATACGCTGGAATCACTCGGCACAACCAGCGAGCCAATCTAGGATTAGTGATTTCAATCTGCTCAAGCCACCGTTTTATAGTGTGGAATAGCCAGGTCTGATGAGGTATACGAGAGATTTCTTTTTGCCTTAAACCATGGCTTAAACAGCCAATTGTAGCGTCAGGATTCATAACATCGATCCGCGATCTACTGCCTCTAACAGTATTGAGATTGCAAGAGAAAACTCGTAGTTATTGATACAAAATTCTTAATTGAATGAAGTTTATGCATAGCAAAGATGCGGCTTTTACATGTATCTGCTGATTCATCCCAAATTCCCTGACATGTCGCAAAAGGCAGAGGGCTCCAGTCAAAAATCTTGCCGATGTAGGGTGGGCATTGCCGACCAAGGATAGAATCAAGTTTTCAAGTTTTATTCGGCAATGCCCACCCTACGATGATTGAGAAAGGTACAAGATACCAGCTGACATATCGCAAGAGGGCTCCAGGGCAGAAGGGAAAGCTTGACGGGTCAAGGTTTCAAGATTTGACGAGAGTCATAATCATCTTGGTGAGTGCTATACAAGGCGGGGAATGAGTTAACTCTGTGCCAGTTTGACGAGAGAACCGGAATTATTCGTGCGATAGACAAAGCGATGTTTTCCACTTTCTACCGTTACTTGCCAGCCAGGAACTACGATTTGAGTGCAGAAGGTGCCAGGGGAGGCGAGTCCTAAACAACCATCTGGCCAATTGCGCGATTCGACCTTAACAATACGCCACGGCTTCAGCGAGAGATGCGATCGCATCTGTGCGTCTTGTAAAACTGCCTTGGCAACAGAATCGGGTAAAGTGCTATCCTGTGGAAACTCTTGGGGGATTTGTCCGGGAAGTTGACTCAGGAGACTTTCCGCTAGGTGAGATAGTTCTCTGCCAATCCCAGCGATGGCAAGCGGCGAACGATTCGCATGAGACGATGGGAGGCTGGCAACCGTCAAGCTGTGGCGCATGAGATGTTCTTGAGCAACACCTTGAGAATGGTCGATTGAGTCAGCCCAAGCCGCCTTTATAAAGGTCATATCGAAAGCCAACGACAGAATACAGGTTAAAATCAGGACAGCCACAATCTGCTGAAGTTGGTCAGTGGTTTGGCGGCAGTAACTCACAACAATCGCCTCCTTGAAGCAGCCTACTCTTGAAGCTTAATCGAAGAGACTGTTTGTAAAACAAACATAAAGCAGGATGAACAACAGGTTGGTGTTTGGGGTTCTTTTGCCAGAATGTCAGATATACATCAACTTCTGAGGGAGGCAAAATGTCTTCTCAACCCAAAACTCGTCGAAGTGCTTCCCAATCCTGTGACTGGTCAATCGATCGACTGCCTGGATTAAGCGAAAGCGATTGCTCCAAGCTCCAAGAATTGGGCATCACCACAACTGGGCAACTGCTCAAACAAGCCAGCACGCCCCAATCTAAGCAAGCACTGGCCAATCAGCTACAAATTAAGTTTCAGTACGTGAATAAATGGGTTGCCCTAGCAGATTTGGCTCGCATACCGGGTATCGGATGTCAATACTGCGGACTCTTACTGCATGCGGGTATCGGTTCCGTCGTCCAGTTAGCTCAGACTCCAGCACACCGACTACATCAACAAATTTTGCGTCTGCAAGTGGCAACAATGCAGCGCCGAGACCTTTGTCCTCATGTGGAGGAAGTGGCAGGATGGATTAAACAAGCAAGGGCGTTAGTTGTTAGTTGTTAGTTGTTAGTTGTTGGTTGTGTTATCCAACAATATAGGAAGCTATTGAGTACCTGGGACGTCACTACTGTGTCATTACTAAAAACAAACAACAAACAACTAATTACCAATTACCAATAACCAATAACTACTCTTTCGCTAATACGCCATTGAGGAAAATATCAGCAATTCCTTCTGCCATTTCTTGCATCTGTTTGGGTGACGCTCCTGGTTCCATAATGGTGTCGTGGCTAAAACCGGCAACGGCAAACATGCCCAAAAATACCTGAGCGACTATTTTGGGATTGACGCGACGATAGATGCCGCGATCCATAGCAGTTTGGAAGAAGGCTTCAGCGACATCCGTCATTTTTTCGATCACCTCTGACTGAATGCGATCGCGCAATTCGGGATGAAACTGTGCTTCCATAAAGCAGACTCGCATCATATCGGCATTGTCGCGCATCCGCGTCATTCGCCGTTTCATCACTTGAGCTACTGCCTTATAACTACCCATTTCGCTGAGTTCCGTCAGCAAATCCGTGAGGATTTCTACCCAGCCTTGCGTTGCGACCTCAACTAAGATTGCCTTTTTATTCTCAAAATGACGAAACAGGGTACCTTCTGCTACCCCAGCGGCACTCGCTAAATCGCGAGTAGTTGTACCGTCATACCCTCGGGAGGCAAACAAACGCTGTGCTGCTTGCAGGATGCGCTGCCGTGTCTCCATCTCTGTCTGAGGCGGCCGATTTAAGATTCGCATGGAAGTAATAACAAAAGCTGTAGCGATATTGTGCAATAGATTACCCGATAATTGGCAAAAGTTTCATAGTTCCTCACAAATTCTCCTTTTTTGCCTGGTGTTGGGTCTCCGCTCGTCTTACCTTTCTCTCTCTAGAGAGACGACAAACACCGATCGAATGGATAGCTGAACACCTTTTTCAACATACTCTCACTAGACTGTGTCTGGATCGACACCTAACTCACGTAACTTGGCGAGTAACGATTCATTGCGCTGCCGCTCTGTTTCAACTTGAGCGATCGCGGCTTCTGCACGTTGACGTTCTTCCTCAGCACGTTGGCGCTCTGCAAGGGCTTGTTCTGCACTCCACAGCAGCATATTACCTGCCTCATCCCACCAGCGCAACCAGTTAATTGTTGAGCCCAGCCTTGTGCCGTACCAAATACCTAAAAACAGCTCAAGTTCGGGAATCCAGTAACGTCCTTCTTCGCTAGGTTCCTGCAAGATATATTGATTATCTTGGAGACGGCGTACTTCTAATCTCGGTTCGTAAGGATCGAAAATCGCATAGGTAGGAACCGAAAGGATTTGCGCGTAAAAATACAACTTGCCGTAGGGATAGGTAGGACGTAGCGAGTATTCTCCCGTGTCAGACTCCGACAAGAACTCCATCACGACTGCAACCGGCTCGCCTTCTAAATTGGGGGTGTAGCTGCGGCGTATTACTCCTTCTGCAACGGGCAACACACGCGGCACGTAGAGCCAATCGGGAGCTTTGACAACGGTCTTCTGCTTGATAGTAGCAACTAAACCAAAATTCGAGGCAATTAGCATCTGAGGTTGGATGCGATTTTCAGCACCTAAGGCATCTGTGAGTGCTGCTGCTAGGAGCGGTTGTAGAATATTCTCCACAGGGTCATCGAGTAGGACAAAGTCTTCTGGAAGTTTTTCCCAGGTTACTAACGGTTCAGTGCGTTTGAGTGAGGTTTGGAGAACCATAACATTTTTTGGGTAGGACTTGATTACTGCTATCTGTTCATCTTATTGATACTGAGCAGCGCCAGGATTAATGAATAGAAACTCTACATAAACGAAAAGACTTGCGGCATGCCAGTCTTTTTTTGACCGCGATATATTGGGGACTGAGATATTTTTAGTCCCCAAGCCATGCTATGGCTACTGTTGTATGAGTCTGCTGAATCGATTTGTTCTGCTTTTTAAGTATTTTACTGAGTGGCTATCGTTTTCTGGTCGGTCAAGACCGATACGGTGGCGATCGCAAATTTTGGCTTTCTTGGGGACGGCTATACTGCTATGGGGCATGTCGCCCGCTGTCGCATTGGCTCGTACTGAGACTCCCACAACTGCCTCCACCTCTATCCAGCCTTATCTCGATCGAGTGATTCAACGAGTAACGGAGTTTCAGCTCGATAATGGCATCAAGTTTATTGTCCTAGAACGTCACGAAGCACCCGTCGTCTCTTTTTTAACCTACGCTGATGTGGGAGGTGCCAACGAACCGGATGGCAAAACGGGTGTCGCTCACTTTTTGGAGCATTTAGCGTTTAAAGGAACGACTCAGATTGGCACGCAAGACTATCAGGCGGAAAAGCCGCTACTAGACCAGTTAGATCGGTTGTCGGCACAAATTCAAGCCGCTAAAGCAACGGGGAAAGAAGCGGACGTTGCCAAATTGCAAGCCGAGTTTACTAAAGTCGAAGCAGCAGCGACCCGTTTAGCCAAGCAAAACGAGTACGGCCGGATTGTCGAACAAGCCGGAGGCGTCGGGTTGAATGCCGCTACTTCTACCGATGCAACGGTTTACTTCTACAGCTTCCCATCCAATAAGGTCGAGCTGTGGATGTCCTTGGAGTCGGAGCGTTTCCTCGAACCTGTCTTTCGCGAATTTTATAAGGAAAAAGATGTCATTTTGGAGGAGCGTCGTCTGAGAACCGAGAACTCCCCCATCGGTCAGATGATTGAGGCGTTTCTCGATACCGCGTTCAAGGTACATCCTTATCGTCGGCCGGTGATTGGCTATGACAAAGACATCCGCAACCTCACCCGCGAAGACGTGCAGCAGTTTTTTGACACTCACTACGTTCCCAATAACCTAACCCTGGCTGTGGTGGGTGATGTTGACCCAGCCCAGGTAAAACGGTTAGCTCAAGTCTACTTCGGACGCTTCAAAACTCATCCCGCACCACCGGACGTCACGGCAGTCGAGCCACCGCAGACGCAAACGCGGGAAGTCACGTTGAAATTACAATCTCAACCGTGGTACTTGGAGGGATACCATCGACCCGCACTCGCTCATCCGGACAACGCCATTTATGAAATTATTGAGCGTTTGCTCAGTGATGGTCGAACCTCTCGCCTCTACCAGTCGCTAGTGGAAGAGAAACGGGTAGCGCTTTCTGCCCAAGGGTTTAGTGGATTTCCCGGAGATAAATATCCGAATTTAATGTTGTTGTACGCGCTAACGGCACCCGACCATACCGTAGAAGATGTGGCGACAGCGTTACGCGCTGAGATTGAACGGCTGAAAACAGAACCCGTGTCCGCCCAAGAATTGGAGCGGGTGAAAACTCAGGCGCGGGCTGACCTTTTGCGATCGCTCGATTCTAATATGGGCATGGCGCGAAATTTAGTCGAGTACGAGGTGAAAACCGGCGACTGGCGTAACTTATTCAAACAATTAGATGCGATCGCAACTGTAACCCCAGCCGACATCCAACGAGTGGCCAAAGCGACATTCACGCCCGAAAATCGTACTATTGGGCGGCTTTTATCCAGTTAGTTGTTTGTTGTTCGTTGTTAGTAGAAAAAACAACGAACAACAAACAAGCAATCACCAATAACCAATGACCAATCCAAAATTCAAACTCCAAACTCAAAAATTACTGCGCTGGGTGGGACTAGTGACTGTGACGATGTTCTTGGTGGTTGGGTTACGTTTACCAGCCGCCGCCGCCGCCGCTAAGCATTACACCGAACTAGAGTTTCCTGCCTTACCAGAGATTAAACTTCCCGAGTACACGCGCTACAAGCTAGATAACGGGATGGTCGTGTATCTGATGGAAGATCGCGAACTGCCCCTGGTGGGTGGTACAGTGCTAGTTCGTACAGGCGATCGCCTCGAACCGTCTGATAAAGTTGGCTTAGCCTCCCTAACTGGGGAAGTGATGCGAACTGGGGGTACGGCGAAACATTCCGGTGACGAACTCAATCAGCTGTTAGAACAACGAGCGGCATCTGTAGAAACTGATATTGGTACGACAGCGGGTAGTGCGAGTTTTAGTGCGTTGAGCGAAGACTTGGAATCTGTTTTCGATCTATTTGCTGAGGTGGTGCAACAGCCTGCCTTTGCCCAAGACAAATTGGATTTAGCCAAAACCCAAGCCGCAGGGCAAATTGCTCGCCGCAATGATGACCCCAATGGCATTGTCGATCGCGAATTTACCAAGCTGGTTTACGGGAACAGCAGCCCTTATGCCCGCACGGTAGAGTATCAAACCCTCGACAATATTTCCCGTCAGGATTTAGTTGCGTTCTACGAGAAATATTTCCATCCCGAAAACATAATCTTGGGGATTATTGGGGATTTTGATTCCGCTAAAATGCGATCGCTGATTCAGGAAAAATTTGGCAACTGGAAACCGACATCTCCAGCACCCCAGGTTCCCGTTCCACCGGCATCCCAGGCGAAACAAGCGGGTATTTTTTTCGTCGATCGACCCCAACTGACTCAAAGTTATGTGCAGATGGGGCATTTGGGCGGTCAGTTCAACAGTCCTGACTATGCCGCCTTAGATGTGATGAATCAAGTCCTCAACGGGTTTGGCGGACGCTTGTTTAACGAAGTGCGATCGCGTCAAGGTCTGGCTTACTCAGTTTATGGCTATTGGAGTCCTCGCTTTGACTATCCGGGGATGTTTGTTGCCGGAGGACAAACTCGTTCGGATGGAACGGTACCCTTTATTAAAGGTATCCTCGCTGAAATCGAGCGATTGCAGACAACACCTGTGACGCAAAAAGAACTTGACTATGCTAAAGATCAGGTGCTGAATTCCTTTGTGTTTAACTTCCAAGACCCCGGTCAAACGTTATCGCGCTTGATGCGCTATGAATACTACGGCTATCCCGCAGATTTTCTCTTCCGCTATCAGAAAGCCGTCAAAGCGACAACCATTAACGATGTACAGCGAGTCGCGCAAAAATACCTACAACCTAACAAAATTGTCACGTTAGTCGTCGGTAATGCTTCAGCGATTAAACCCCCACTGACCAGTCTTTCGGACAACGTAACATCGGTAGATATTACGATTCCAAGACAAAAAAGTAGCTAACAGTAAGCCGTGGTCAGCGAACAGCGTGCAGTGACCAGTTATTCGTGTTTTTGATAGGACTTACGCAAATTCCCGTTTGAACCACCATGAGTAGGGGCGCACGTCGGTGCGCCCTTCCTATAGCTGGTTAAGACAGATCTAATGGCTGAAACAACCACGTATAAGTAATAAACCTTCTGCCCTCTGCCTTCTGCCTTCTGCCTTTTGCTATATATGTGGAGTCCCTGCGTAAGTCCTGTTTGGATTGATGAAAGTAGAACCTTTCAATTGAAGCCAAAATTGCCACTCCAGCAACAAATGAAGGCTGAAAACTGCTTGCTAGTTCCTGTTGCGAGAGAATATATGACGATGCTCCTAGTAGTGAGGTGCATCTAAGTTTCTTACCCATACCTCATTCCCTCTCAATCGTTAAATCTTGTACCTCATTCTTTGGCAGAACCGCTAGAATAGATTTCTTTTTCCAGAAAATTGACACTAATGTAAACTTATGCTGGTATTTACAGCTGGTAATGTTGATTTTTAATAACAGTATTTGATTCTTAATCTTCAATAGTGGAATCTTAAAAAAGGAATAAAATTAGTTATACGCAGTCATACAGGGTGTAGGTGTTTTGAGACTGTGGTTGTTTGAAACCTCAATATGGCAAATAGCTGGAGGCTTGTATCGGTCAAATCAGCTTTACTCCAAGGCGACCATTTCAACCTCAGCCTGCGATCGATAACCGAGGTCAAGCGATCGAGGAATTAACGAAATAGCCTCGGACTAACCCACTCAATTGTTGATTCGACACGGCACTCTAAGTGCTAGCCTGAAGCAATTATGCATAAACTTGGGGAAGACGTGGAGCGGTTCCTTACTCCCACCGAAAGCTTACCCTCTCTCAACTTCACCTTAGACGCGACGGGCAGAGTACTCGCCGTTAATCCCGTGGGACTCCAACATCTAGGGTATGGTGTGGAGGACGCGATCGCGCAGCCAATCTTCAGCCTGTTTCATCCTGAAGACCGAGCGCGGTTGCAAAGGGAGTTGAGGGCGTTGGTGCAAACCTCGAATCGGATCGTGCAGGGGCAATTGTGCCTCCTGAGTAAGGGAGGTAGCATTCTACCGGTCAATGTGACGCTTCAGGCTCTACAAGGCATTGCTCGCCATACCGTCTTTTTGTTAACCTGCCAAGGCATGACGGTCGTTCAGGACAATCGGTCGGGATGCGAGAGCGACTACGTCTATGACTTTGACGAGATTGCGAATCCCTACAGCGAATTTCAGCTCTGTCAACGGATTAAAGAGGAACAGCCAGCGACTAGTACGTCACTCAGGCAAGCCCAGGAACGTGTCGCCAAGATTAACGAGTGCTTTTTAAGCTTTAGCTCAGACCCGATTGAAAACATCAATCGCCTCACCGCTCTGGCAGGGACGCTTTTAGGCGCAACCTGTGCCCTGTATAATCGCCTCGATCGCGGCATGCTCTGCTCGATTGGGCAATGGCAACCTCCTTGTGGCTGCAACGCTATAGAGATTCCAGATATTCGGATTTGTTGGGATGCAATCCAGCGAACTAGCAAACAACCAATCGTCATCCGTAACTTACCAGATATCCCCCATCCTCAGACCGATCCGAATGTCAAGCGATATCGGTTAAGAACTTACATCGGTCAGGCCGTCAAGGGTCAAGGCGTTTGTATCGGCGCGCTGTGTACCGTGCATCAAGACAACTTCATGCCCAGCGACGACGATAAAAAACTCTTGGCGATGATTGCGAGTGCGATTGGTGTGGAAGAAGAGCGCAGACAAGCCGACGAAGCACTGGCCTTACGTCATCGAGAGTTGCTGGCACTCCACAAGATTTCAGAAATTCATTTGAGCAATCGCTCGCTCAAAGCCACATTTCAAGAGATTGTCGAAGAAATTAGTACGGCTACGGGTTTTCCGATTGTCGCGATCGAGATTTATGACAAGTCTAGACAGATGATGGTGTTTGAGGCGGTGAAGGGCATTGAACTGCCACCCAATACAGATGTCTTAGAAGTTCCGGTCGATGAGACCTTTTCAGGTACTGTGGTGCAGACCGGTCAGCCTGCGATTAAGGTCTACGCGCCGCAAGACGCTAAGGCCTGTGATGGGAACGAAACCCTCAAGCAGTTGGACATTAGAACGTTCATCTGCATGCCGATGAGCGTCAGCGATCGCGCGATCGGTACCGTCAGTTTAGCTCATCCAGAAGCCCTTCAGTTAGACGACTATCTGATTCAATGGTTGGCTAGCTTAGCGAACTATCTCGCATTTCTCATCGAGCGCAAACGCTCCGAAGAGGCATTGCGGGAAAGCGAAGTGCGCCTGCACCGAGTCTTGCAAAATATGCCCGTGATGCTGGATGCTTTTGATAGCCACGGGAATATCATCGTGTGGAACCGCGAGTGCGAACGGGTAACCGGGTACAGTGCCGATGAGATTGTCGGCAACCCTAGAGCGAGGGAATTGCTCTATCCGGATTCCGACTATCGCCAGCGCATGATGGCAGCCTGGGCCGAGCGCGGTCATCAATATCGCGATTGGGAATGGAAACTCACCTGCAAAGATGGCACGGTTAAAACCATTGCCTGGTCTAACGTGTCCCAACAATTTCCCATTCCCGGTTGGGCCGCTTGGAGCGTGGGCATGGACGTGACCAAGCGCCAACAGGCAGAAGCCGCACTCCGGCAGCAGAAGGAAGTACTACAAACTATTTTTGAACACCTTCCCGTCATGCTGGCCTTCTTCGACCCCCAAGGCAACCTCCAGTGGATTAATCAGGCTTGGGAGCAGACATTAGGCTGGAAACTAGAAGAACTTCAAACCAGCGATAGTTTTGCTGAATTTTACCTAGACCCGGACTACTACCAAAACATTATCGACTTTATTCAATCGGCCACGCCAACGTGGGGAGATTTTAAGACCCGAATTCGCGACGGCAGAACGATTGATACCGCTTGGGCGAATGTCAAGCTGTCGGATGGCAGTACCATTGGAATCGGGCAGGATATTACGGAACGCAAGCAGGCCGAGGAATCCCTGCGCCAAAGAGCAGAGCGAGAGCAACTGATTGCGAGCATTACTCAACACATTCGTCAATCGTTGAATCTCGAAGAGATTCTCGACACTACCGTGGCGGAAGTGCGGCAATTTCTCCAAGCGGACCGAGTTTTGGTCTATCGCCTGAAAGCCGATGGCACGGGAAGTGCTGTCACGGAAGCCGTGGTATCGGGTTGGCCGACGGTTCTCAGCCGAACGTTTCCAGAAGAAGTTTTTCCGCACGAGTTTCATCAACGGTACAGCCAGGGACGGATTTGTGCCATCTGTGACTTGGAGCAGGCTCAAGTCCATCCTTGCTTGCAGGAATTTTTGCAACAGTTCCAGGTGAGAGCCAAACTGGTGGTACCGATTCTGCAAGGTGAGGAACTGTGGGGCCTGCTGATTGCCCATCAGTGTAGTAGTCCTCGGCAATGGCAGCCGTTTGAAATCGATCTGCTCAAGCAACTCGCCGCACAAGTTGCGATCGCGATTCAACAAAGCCAACTTTACCAAAAAACTCAACTCCAGGCGCAACGAGAGCAAATGCTCAATCGGGTGATTCAAACCATCCGCAAGTCTCTCGATTTAAAAACGATTTTCTCGACGGCGACGGCTGAAATTGCTCAACTATTGAAAGCCGAGCGCTCGTCCATTGTGCAATATCTGCCCGAACAGAACATCGGGCTGCATGTTGCCGATTATTGCCAAACTCCAGATTTACCGAGCGCTCGAGGCGTGGAAATCCCCGATGAAGACAATGAGGCGGCTGCTC
>DATNPC010000897.1:0-5600 GCA_036703375.1 Allocoleopsis sp. | reverse complement strand
GGTAATTTGAGACATACGCTCGGCTTTTTCAATTTCTAACGCATTTAACGCCTGTTGATGGGCGAGTTCTGCCTCTTGACGCGCTCTGATTTGGGCTAACTCCGCTTCATGGCGAATCCGTGCGGCTTCAGTTTCTTGCTGAGCTAAATTCACAGCAATATCACCTTGAATTCGAGCTGCTTGTGCCTTAGCTCTAGCTTCGGCTGTGGCGTGTCCCGTGGCTTCGATCGCGGCGTTTTCGGCTTGCAATTCCAGGAGTTTCTTGCGTTCTGCTTCCGCTGCCCCCAGATCGACAATGACCTGTCGTTCCAATCTCGCTTTCGCTTCTTGTTCAATCCGTTCTGCATCGCGACGTGCGGCAGCTTCTTGGGCATCGGTGGTAATTTGAATGGCAATTTGTACCGATTTTTGCAAGCTATCTAAAGTGCGTTCGTCTACCGGTTCGACGGACTGAATATCGATATTTGTAATCACCAAATTATTGGTTCTAATGCGAAATTCATCGCGAATATGACCCTCTTCATCGGTGCCAAATACTGCTTGACGGATAATTCGAGCAGAATTACGGTGAAATTCATCAAACTTTTCACCCGCAACCGCACCTCGGACGCGAGACGCGATCGCTTTGCAAGCATCCCCAACAAAATCCGGCACTTGAAACATTTTCAGCGCCGCTTGTTCGTCGTGGCGATCGACATCAAAATACCAGTTATAAGATAATTGGAGTTGCAGCCTTGCATGGTCGGACGTTTCCACCGTAAAAATATCGGTCATGAAATCCGGCCCTAATAATAATGCCAGGGACTTAATCGCATTGGGTCGCTTGGGTTTGCTACCGGATAAACTTAGCACTGTAAACGCTTCATCAGGGCCAAGCATTACCAAGTCGGGGCCAAAAACAATCCGTGCCGTTCTCTCCTTATAATCGTGAATCTGCACGGCGGCATTTTGCGGGACATGAAACACCACCGCCCTGGTTTTATCTCGTTTCCCCTTAGTTTGAATGTTGTTTTGAGCTTTGGGTTCGCCTCCCATACTATAGTGTTCGCTACGCTCGGAAACAGGGTCGTATTTTTGCGCCAGCAGTTCCTCCACAACGGGGGGTAATTCTTTTTCCCAGAGTTCTTCGTAGGGACTCAACATATACGCTTGAGGGCCACTTACCAGCTTGAGTTCGCCGGTTTGAATGTCGCGCACGTAGATGCCTTCATTCTTATCCAAGGGAATCGCTTGGCGACGTTCCAATACTTCGACTTCCACGCGAGGAATATAGTCTCTCGGCCCTGCAATCATCCACAAATCACCCGGCTGACGCGCGATCGCATTTTCCCCCGTGCCTTCGGTAAATGCTTCTTTCGCCCGGAGTAACAAGGCTTCCTGTTCGCCGAGAACATAAACTTGTTGAATACCGCCTTCTAGGGACTCGCCGGGATGCAAAAAGAAAGACGTTCGTCCCTGACGCACTTCTCGCAGTCCCAGTTGCGGTTTACCGGATGCATCGATAGGATTGAGGACGATGCACCATTGGCGATCGCCTAACGTGGTAATTTCCACTTCCCCCACCACTTCTTCATACACATCGGGAATGTGGATTTCGGCATCCTCCAACGTTACCAACCATTCGTCTCCGGCTTTGCGCTGGCGGCCTAAAATATCAGCAAACGTGCGTTTCGCTCTCAGGTGCAAAGCTTTGCGTTCGGTGAGAACATAAGCCTTGAGCATCCCGACAATTTCTTCATCCACCCCCGGCAAATAAGCCCCTTCGTCCCGCACCAACCATTCTTCACCTGCCCTACGCCGATGCCCTTGGCGATCGATGCAATTTTGCCGTGCCAGCAATCGTAAGGCTTGGTTGGTTTTAATTACTCTTGCGGCAACGGTTTCGACGACTTCCGCTTCTACACGGGGAGTATAGGTTCCGGGGCCTTCAAATAGCCACTCGTCACCGGCTAAACGGTTAATGGTTTCAGTCTGAGGTTGTCCATCAACGGTAACGGTAATGATATCGGTGAAATCCCGAATTGCCCGGAGACGCAGCGCTTGATTTCTCTCCACCACTTGAAGTTGCTGAATGTCTCCAACGAGTTCTTCGTCCGGGTAGAGTGGAAATGGGTCTTGAGCAAAACGAATTTCGCGATCGCCATAACGTAGTTTAATCTGACCGTGCTCGTCTGCGATCGGTTCGCCGGATTCATCCCGCAGTACGGGATTGGCCACGAGGCAATAATACCGAGGTGGCACCACAATCATCGGTTCGGGTTTTAGAATCAACCGCTCGTGATCGCGCAGGGTAATGGTTTGCGGGCCAACTTCTAGGCGAGTGACTCCTGTATTGTTATCGAGAACGTGAATGAACTGCTGGGGTTTGAGGCGAATCACGCCACTCGACGTTCCAGGAAATTCGGTTTTACTTTCCGGTTTACGTTCACTAGTATTCATTTATTTGTTGAAGAGAATTGATAACGGTTTGAGTAAGAATCCAGACTTATGATGATGCGAAAGCGTTCTCGCGAGCGTTGGATCGCCGCAAGAGATTGACCCCGTTCTAACTTAATTGCGGATTATCTGCCAAGCGTGGGCTTCACAAAGCGTTGTAAAACTGGAATGCCCCCTAAATCCCCCACCAATTCTGGGGGACTTTGAGAATCCGGTTCCCTCCTTGCGTTGCGGGCAAAATGCAGCATTTGCAAGGTAAAAGCAAGATGTGTGGACACCGTAGCCTTAACAAGAGGGGTTGGGAGGTTCTAAACGTAACATGGGAAAAGCCAATTAGTATTCTGTACCTCTAATCTTGATTGCTGGCGAGGGTTCGTTCTTCACCATCTTGAATGTTCCAGAGTTGGATAGTGCCTTCATCAGTAGCAAAAGCAATGGTTTTGCCATCGGGGCTGAAGGCAAGGCTAACAACCCCGGCGTCATTTTTTTGCATTGGATGAGTTTGCTGCTTGTTATTTTGGAGGTTCCAGAGTTTAATCGTTCCGTCATCGCTAGCCGAGGCGATCGTTTTACCGTCAGGGCTGAACACTATACGATTGACCACATCTTGATGCTTCTGTAGCGTTTTTAGCTCTTTACCTTGAAGATTCCAGAGTCTAATTGTGTTGTCATCACTAGCCGAAGCGATTGTTTTACCGTCGGGGCTAAACACGACGTGATACCCCTTGATGGTTTTCCGTTCGCCACTGTGAAGGTTCCAGAATTGAATGGTGTTGTCCAAACTATTAGAGGCAGAGGCAACGGTTTTGCCGTCGGGACTCAGTACTATGCTGTCGATCGCACTGAACATGAGTTCGTTGAGCAGAACGGGTCTATCCTGGAATAACCAAAGAACGAATGCAATCAAGCCGACAATAGTTAATGAAAGTCCCACAGTTAACCCAGATAGTACCTTGAAAGTCAACGCTCTGTACTTAGCTTGCTTGCTTTTGGCAATAAACTCCTTTTGTAAAGAAGTTGCACTCGGTTTTTTCTGATTTTGTTCTGCTTCAATCAACCATTTTCGGGCGATTGTCAGCTGTTTACCTCGCAACAGCAAATCCTCACTCCGCTTCTTCTCCTCCCACTCCAGTGCCCTCTGCAACCATTGGCTATGACTGTGGACATGTTCCCGATCGGTATCGAGAGTTCTCACTAACTGGTTGAAATTAGCATTAAAATCCCGCTCATTCTGATTAAAATCAATCCACTGCACCTTTGCTAACTCCGGATGCAAATCGCTGGAATTTATCTCCCGATGCAGCACCGTCACGAAGCGTTTATTCAACGAAGCTGCATACTCCACCTCATCCTTACAATAGGGTGAATTCACAGAACGGGGTGAGAGAATGAATAAAAAGTTGTCACATGCCTTAATCCCCCGATAAATCTCTTGCTGAAAGTCGCTCCCCGATGCAATACTTTCTTGGTCAAACCAAGTCGTCTTCCCCTGAATCTGTAAGCTATCATTCAGCTTCCGAGCAAAATCTGAGTCAGCACGGGAATAGGAAACAAACACATCGAGAGAACTTGCAGGGGGTTGACGCAGACTTTCAGTAATGAATTCTTCCTGTAACGGTGTGGGTGGATGCTGTGTTCTTTTCTTAGCCACCTTTAACCAAGCTTCAGCACTCCGCAAGTTGTACCCTCGCAGGAGTATGCTGGGATTCTCGTGCTGCCGCTTCCACTTGAGTGCTTTAGTCAGCAAAACCTTATGCTCGTTGTAGTAAGCCGCATCTTGATGCAAAATCTTTAACAGCTGGCTTTCATCGAGCAAGTAATCGTCTTCCTTCACATTATCAGTGAGGTCGATATACTGCAAAGGACGCAACCCATTGGGTATCTGGTTTGAATCGGTTTCGCGCACCAACACGGGTATAACCCGTTTGTTCAGCGATAACGCTAAATCCAATTCTTGCTGACAATACCTAGAGTTTACCGAGTCAGGCGAGAGCAAAAAGACTAAGTTATCTGCTTGTTCAATCCCTCGATTAATCGCCTCCTCAAACGCTTCCCCCGTTTGAATATCCGTCTTATTCGTCCAAACCGTAATACTCTCCCGCCTCAAGCTATTGCGAATTTTCTCCATCGTCTCTTTATCCTCATCGGCATAAGAGAGGAATACCTGCGTCATCAAGTTATTGGCATTCTTGATACTTTCGGTAATGTACTCGCAATGCAAGTCAGTAGGAGTACAAGGCGCTTGCTCGTCTTTGAAGTGTATCTTTATCCAAGATTCTGCTCGTTGCCGTTCTTCCCCAATTAACAAGTAGCTCGTTTGCTTTTGATGCCGTTCCCACTCCAACGCTTTGGCTAAAAATTGGGTATGTTGCTCGACATAATCCGCCTGACGGTTAAATAAGTCAATTAATCCCGCAAAAGACTGCTCAAAATCATCTATCCCTTCTCGAAAATACACCCAGTTAATCTTGCCGATCGCGGGATGCATATTGGGAAAGCTCGAATGCAACCCTTTTTCCTTGTAAGCTTCCCACTCTTCAACTGTCCCCTGGGGGAATCTCTGCTGCCAGGTTTCCCAAGTAATTTGCTCGACATGCAAAAGAGGAATAATTCGTTTATTGCGCTTGAGTGCTAGCTCAATTTCTTTACGGCAATAGGGCGAATTAACCGAATGTGGCGCAATGAGAAATAGAAAGTTATGCGCTTTCTCAATGCCATCATCAATTTGATTCTGAAAGTCTACGCCAAGCGGAATATCGTTTTGATCGAACCAGATTTTTAACCCTTGTTCTAGCAATCGGACATGAAGTTTTGTAGCAAACGCTTTACTATCTGCTCTCCCGTAGGAAATGAAGGCATCAAACAAATTATTCATTTTAAGGCAGTTGCACGCAACGAAGGACAGAGCGTTTCAGTACTGGTTGAGTTATTCACACTAATCTATCCTCAGACAGATGACATGACAAGAATAAGCCATTTAATCCTTCTTGTGGGACAGGCGTCTCGCCTGCCTCTTGTCGTGCGATCGCGTTATAAGCTGTCCCGTATTGAAATTGCATACACTGGACGGGCAAGATGCCCATCCCACAAGAGGTACAAAAATTTGCTCATGCTCTCATTGAATGCCTGTTAGCTTATCAAAAATGTTGTCTCAGCTTTGTCGC
>DATNPC010000896.1:0-3587 GCA_036703375.1 Allocoleopsis sp. | reverse complement strand
TCCGCCGCACCATCCACGGCCCTTCGTAAATCCAACCCGTGTATACCTGAATTAAACTAGCTCCCGCCGTAATCTTTTCCCAAGCATCCTCTGGCGTGAAGATGCCGCCAACCCCAATAATCGGCAGTTGTCCTTGGGTTTGCTGGTAGATGAAGCGAATCACCTCAGTCGAACGCTGACGCAGGGGTGCGCCACTAATTCCCCCCGCTTCTTCACTCACAGATTTACCTGTTGCTTGAACGATTTGAGTTTTCAGCATGTCGCGGCGAATTGTGGTATTTGTGGCAATAATCCCCGCTAACTGATAGGTTTGGGCGACTTCGATCGCATCCGCGATCGCATCCCACTCCAAATCCGGTGCAATCTTGACAAATATCGGTTTTTGTGAATCGTTTTCTTGTTGCAGCGCATCCAAGATTAAACGGAGTTGAGAGGCATCCTGAAGCGATCGCAATCCGGGTGTATTCGGCGAACTCACGTTCACCACAAAGTAATCGCCATAATTTTTCAGTAAGCGAAAACTTCCTAGGTAGTCATCCGCCGCTGCTTCTAGGGGTGTTACCTTAGATTTACCCAGATTAATCCCAAGGGGAATGGTTGGCGTTGAAGATTGCAGGTTTGAAGGGTGTGTGGAGGTCGAAGGTTGCAAGTTTGAGCGTTCAACCTGTAAGCTGCTAACCTGTAACCCTCGGTCAGCGTTCAACCTTCTCACGTTCAAACTTTCCAACGTTTGCGCCAAAGCCTCGGCACCGCAATTATTAAATCCCATGCGGTTTAAGACGGCTCGATCGTCGAGCAAGCGAAACAGTCGGGGACGGGGGTTTCCTGGCTGCGCTTTCAGCGTTACAGTGCCGAGTTCGGCAAAGCCAAAGCCGAAATTTCCCCAGAGGTTGGCGGCTACCCCATCCTTATCAAATCCTGCGGCTAGACCGAGAGGATTGGGAAATTTTATCCCCCAGAGCGTTTGCTCGATCGCTGGATGGCTCAAGCAAAACGATTGCTGCAATTGAGCTTGAATCAAACGGCTAGGGACGCGATCGCTAGTGCGAGCCAGCCAACTTAACGTGTGAAAGGTTTGTTTGTGTAACCATTCAGGGTCAGCTTTTAATACAGAAAACAATAACGGACGAATACTAGATTGATAAATATCCATCAAAGTGACGATAATGCGTTGAAGTTTAAATTTCGTTCTGTGTTAACTCATCACTAGTGCAGCGTAGCAGAAATAACTGTCCAGTTAAAAAGGTTAAAAAGCTTACTGTATAAGCTTTCTTCCCTTGGAGCCTTCTGCCTCGGAGCCTTCTTGCACTAGTGTATTGGCGGGTGGACTTATCGATTCAGGGTGCAAAAGTCTACTGCTGTTCAACTCGCCTCCATGCTCATAAATCCTCATCACCGCTTTCCGGATGATACAAAGGATTGCTAGAAACCTAAAGCCTGCGCTCTTGAATGGGTTGGATAATCATGGGTCAGCCAAACCTACATCCCCACAACGAAAGCCAACTCGTTGGCTTGGGGCGAGTCCTGCAAACGTTACGAGAAGAGGAAAATACTGAAGTCCTGATCGAGACAACGGTGGATTACCTCGCCAGCGAATTGAAATATAGTCTGATTTGGATTGGTTTATACGATCGCCTAGAACATCGGTTATACGGCAAAGGCGGGACGGTACCCAACGGAGACACGGCATTTCTCAAGCAACGGTTCAATCTCAATCCGGGCGATTTACTCGAACAGGTTGTCATTCAGCAACGATTCGTCGGCGTCCCTGACTTGCAGCAAGAAAGTCGTGCCGGGGAATGGCGTCGTGCAGCCCAAGACTATGGCATTCAGGGAACGATTGTTTTCCCCTTGCGCTGTAAAGATCGGTGCTTCGGAGTCGCTCTTTTGGGATCGGATCGCTGGGGCGTCTCTCCCCACGCTGGCGAAAAAGCCTTATTGTCGTTGCTACTCGGTGGATTGGCCGCCGCCCTCTACCAAATCGAAGTCAACTGGCAGCGTTCCGCCATCAAGCGTCCCGACCAGCGACTATTTCAGTTACTGAGCGAATTGACCCAAATTCCTACATTAGTGCAACGCCTAGATGCCGTGGTGACAACTACCCAACATTTTGTCCTACCCACGCGCACGAATCTTTACTGGTATTCCCCAGAACAACGCTACTTTTGGCACCGAGTCGGCGATCGACAGCCGCTGGGTAGGATGGGAACCTTAAGAACCCGTGCGGCTGGTTTGAGGGTAGCGGAAGCCACTGATTTCTATCAAGCTCTTGTTGCTGGTCAGCTCGTTGCGATTGGTGCCGGGAGAAGCCTCCTGAAATCTGATAGTACGGAACGCCTGCTCAAGCGGCTGCGATCGCGTTCTCTGTTAGCGGCACCGATTCACTCCCAAGGAGAACTCCTAGGCTTTCTCGCAGTAGAAGACAATGAGCCTCGCATCTGGGAGGACGCGGAAGTAAATTACGTGCGTGCGGCGGCTCAGATTTTGGGGTTAGTGGCAGGCAACGAACAGCTAGAAGAGAGGCTGGAGGTTGCCTCTCAAGATACCCACTTTATCGCAGAAGTGGCCCAAGCGATCGCGCGCAGCGAAGATACTAGTGCAGCACTCAAGGCTTGCTCTAGTTTGTTGTGCAAGCGTCTCGATGTTGAGCGGTTTCTCGTGTTACAAGAAGACGATGACGGGCAGTTTTCCCTGATTTTTGGCATCCAGCCCTTAAATCGGCGTCCCCTTACGGCGTCCTTACCTCCTCTGTCGCTTGAAGATCGGCAGTTGCTAGCCAAAAGTACAGATACTGTCACGATTGAAGACCTAGAGGAAGAGTTGCGGTTTGTACCTTGGCGCGAAACCTTAAGTCAGTTGGGCATACGCTCGCTCTTACTGTGTCGGACATCCCAGGTGAGCAATCCCGATCAACTCGGACAATCCAGTGGTGTGCCGCCTCTCCTCGTCATCGCCCATGCCACTCCTCGCACCTGGAACCCGATCGATCGGGAATTGGTTTGCATTGTTGCCCAACAACTGAATTTGCTACTTGCGGTCGGACGCTCCTGGGAACGTGCCGAACGGGCTTGGAGCGCCCATCAAGCCCTCCAGAGAGGACTGTCTATTCTGTCGCAAGCGCCACTCAACCCAGTTCAGTTAGAACGCACTTGGTTGGAGTATTTAGCGAAGTTACTGGAATGTCCGCTGGCGGCTTTGATTGTCTGGTCGCCGGGAAGTACGACGGCAACCATTGCCACAACGGTTGCGATCGATCCGCACTTTGTCCTGCCACCCGACCTCGCTATCCCGATCGCTAGTAATAGCTTGATTCAAGAGGCATTAGCCAGTGATGGGTTTCTCGATCGCTCGGTGAATGACTTTGATGCGGCGACGCACCAATGGCTGAGAAGTCCTGGGATCGGTCAGATACTCGCGATCGCGCTCCATACGAATGCAATGCCGACTATGGGAATTGTACTGCTAGCCGACCATGCCCAACGACAGTGGCCTTACCATCTATTACCCCCTCTAGAAACGTTGAACACTCAGTTTGCGTGGTTTCGCTACTATCAGCGCTACCTGAGTCGCTACCAACAAGAAGCGGA
>DATNPC010000895.1:0-9680 GCA_036703375.1 Allocoleopsis sp. | reverse complement strand
GTTAGCTTGAACCTGGTTCATCAAAATATTGCCGCTTCCCACCGGAATCGATTGTTCGGTCGTGAAACTTAACAAGGAACCAGAGGTTGGATTAATGGGATTATCGCGTTGGTCTTTGCTCACACCAGCCGTAACAGCGACTAAGTCATCAATTCCAGTACCGCTAAAGGAGAGGGGATTACCTAGAGCATCTTTAGCGATAATGTTGCCATCCTTATCGCGGATGCTAGTGCGAGTGTAGTTCAAGCCTAAGGATGCATTCCAATCTCCTACTGGTTTCGTCAACGTGACGCCGCCGCCAAACTGTCCTTCGCGAGGCTGCTGATAATTATCGGCCTCGGTACTATCGCTGAAATTGTCATCGAAGGTTTGGGAGACTGTTCGGCGTCGAAAGGCATCAACGCTAATTCCCGGTCGATCTGGCTCACTAGTTCGGTAGGGGATTGTGTAATTGCCATTAAACTGAAGGTCTTTACTGCCGACTTGAGCGTCGAGCGATACTTGCTGGTTGACACCGCCCAAATTTTGGTCTTTGTAGCTAATCGTGCCAAAAAGACCCGTGTCTGCACTGTAGCCGCCTCCTACATTAACTCCACGAGCCGGTCGTTCAACTAGCTCGTAGGTAACATCGACTTTGTTGGCATCGCCGTTGAGGGAAATATTGGCGTTGTCAAATAGCCCTAGCTGATAGAGGTGTTGCAAGTCCTGTCGCGCTGTATCGACACGGAATACTTCACCGGGTTTGAGTTTGAGTTCGCGGTTGATAAAGTCTGTTTTGGTGCGTCCCTGAGTTGGCTTACCGTCTTTGTCCAGGAATTGAACATTGATATTGCCGATGACGCCTTCAGCCACCTCGACGGTGAGGACGCCATTGCGGTTAGATTGTACGTCTACAACTTGCGCCAGAGCATAATTATTGTCCTTGTACCATTGGCTCAGTTGTTGGACGCCTTGGCGAAGGATAGCGGGGCTAACAGGTTGTCCGATCTGAGATTTGAAGAAGCTATTGGCAACGTCTGGAGTGAGAACTTTGTTCCCAGAGAGTTGGAGCGATCGCACTATGACGGGTTGTACCTGGAAAACGACGTTCACTCCATCTCGACTTGGGGAGGTAGTGACGCGAGCATCGGACAAGAAACCAGTGTCTAAAATGGCTGCTACATCACTTTGCAACTGGCTTGGACTAGTCGAACCCCCCGCATGGGTACGAATGGTTTTTAAGATAATTTGCTGCAATTCCTCTGAGACACCCTTAATCTGCACATCTGTGGCAACTACAGCCAGATCGTTGGAATTAGCCGTTTTCGCCGGTGTTGGGATAGATTGAGCCGTGGTGCCGGTAGGCTGCTTAGTCGAACTAACTGGGGGGGTTGTGGGTTGTGCCGACGATGTTGTCGGAACTGCCACATTTCTCGTACTAGTCTTGGGTGTTGGAGCAGACTGTGCTAAGGTTTGAGGAGCGCTTTGGCTGACGGGCGTTTGGCGAACTTGGGCCGATTCGGGTTGCGCGATCGCTTCCGGTGCGGCAATCGCGATCGGGGAGTGAGATGCCGAGGGTGCCTCGACTGAAACCACATAGTTTCTCGTTGCCGCTTGCGGGGATGACGTTGTGGGGTTTGGATTGGCCAGTGCCTGGTTGGCTAGGTTCCCCGCCGCAAGGGCTGCTAATGTAGAAATCGCAACAGCTCTGTATACCATAAAAGTAGCCTCATTGCTAGTCGGCAACGTTTAAGAATTGCTTGGCTTTTGCTTAATCTGACCGTTGCGATCGCGACCAAGTTCCTTAGCCTGTGCCACATCTGCATCTGCCACACCGAGCGAGGCTAAAGCTGAAAAAATTGTCATATCTTAACAAAGCCCGCTACTCACTCCCGATCGCGCCCTGGCTCCGTGTAACTTGTACTAAGTCGCGACTTCAAACAGTGGCCAGTGAACAGGTTTCAGTTGAGGTTCAATCCCCAACTGTTAGTGCAACGGGCGTATCAAGAGCGCAACAATCTACTACCTTTCAGAGAACTCCTGAGCAACTGGTCACTGTTCACTGTTCACTGAACACTGTTGATGTTTATCTTTGCCCAAAGGAAAGGGGTTTGTTAAGATTTACTAATTTCAGATTGGGCTAATGAATAAAAATAACGGTAGGGATAATCGTTGATTTATTCCCACAAAGCCGTGAGAATGTAGTTTCCCCTGATGGAGCAACTTAGTTGCTTGTTAATGGTTAATGTTCAGCTACTTAAAGGAAGAACCAATCGTCAATTATGCATCTGCTCTGCCTTAGCAATGGTCATGGAGAGGATGTTATTGCTGTCCGAATTTTGCAGGAATTGCAGCGTCACCCATCTGCCCCAGAACTAGCAGCTTTACCGTTAGTGGGTGAAGGACGAGCTTATACTCAGCTCGGTATCCCAATTATCGGTCCCGTCCAGAGAATGCCTTCCGGTGGCTTTATTTATATGGAAGGGCGTCAGCTGCTGCGGGACTTGCAAGGTGGCTTACTGCAACTGACGTGGGCGCAGTACAAAGCGATTTGCCGTTGGCGCAAACGAGGAGGAGCCATCTTAGCAGTTGGAGACATTGTACCGCTGTTGTTTGCTGGGTTGAGTGGCGCACCCTATGCCTTTGTCGGCACCGCTAAATCTGAGTACTATCTGCGGGATGAAGACGGATGGCTACCGAATCGATCGCGTTGGGACGGTTGGTCGGGTTCAGTGTATCTCCCTTGGGAACGCTGGCTGATGAGCCGCCCGCGTTGCAAGGCCGTTTTTCCACGCGATCGGCTAACCACAGAGATATTGCAGAAATGGTCGATTCCGGCTTTCGATCTGGGAAATCCCATGATGGATGGAATTGAGCCAGAACATCCCGCACCGGTGTTTTATGAACCGGACGCTGAATTGAAAGAAATACAGCGATCGCTGGTTGTGACTCTCCTACCAGGCTCTAGGGGACCAGAGGCGTATGAGAATTGGCAGCTCGTTGTACGGGCAGCAGCAGGGTTTTTGGATACGTTCTCCGATCGCTCCGTGTTGTTCCTGGGTGCGATTGCTCCGGCATTAAATCTTGACCCATTGCGGCAAACCTTGGAAGCGTGGGGCTGGCGACTGCAATCGTCTGGAGAGACTCTATCCAATCTTCGGCTCAATGATGAAAATGCTCTGATGTTTACGCAGAAAAATGCGACGCTGGTTTTGACTCAGGATGACTATAATCTCTGTCTGCGGAAGGGAGACTGCTGCATTGCGATGGCGGGAACAGCAACCGAGCAATTTGTAGGGTTAGGAAAACCTGCGATCGCAATTTCTGGAAAAGGGCCCCAATTTACCCCTGCCTTTGCCGAAGCCCAAACTCGTTTATTGGGTCCATCGTTGATGCTGGTAGAGCAACCCGAAAAAGTTGCTAGCGTTGTCCAACAATTGTTGCGCGATCCGGACTGGTTGCAGCTCATTTCAGAAAATGGTCGGCGGCGGATGGGACAACCAGGGGCGGCAAGGCGTATTGCGGACTGTCTAATGGAGCGATTCAACTATTGATAGGAGTGAATAATCATTTATCCTTGATTGACAAGCGAACAGTCGCCTTCTACTTCAATAACACTTGGCTCGAATCCTGTGTAAACGGTTCGTTTTTTCCCGCGAAAGCGCACATGTACCTTTCCGTGGCAAATCGGACCTAATGCGAGTTCTGTCACTTGTTCGACAACACCTGCCGCTTTTAGGTAGAAAACAGCTTGGAGTCGTGCCAGTTCGAGGAAAACTTTAGGCTTAGTTTTGTACTGCTGATACAGAGACTGAAGGACGCAGTCTTCAATCTTAATGGGAGTAGGGCTGCTTTTAATTAAGTTTTCCAGGATTTCGCGATCGGCCATGGCAGGGCTGAAGATCTGAGCATCGCGAAGCATGACTAACTTAGGAGGGTCATTGAGTAAAAGCCGCCTAACTTTCAACTTAGCAATGTCTTCAGCTGAGTAGGACTGCTTGCGTCCTTTGTAGGATTGCTCTAACGCCTGAGCGTCGATCTTGATGGGCTTTGGTTCGAGCGTCAGCGTCCAGAGCTTGCCATCGGGTCGAGGTGACGCTTCAACACTTCTCACTTTCACGAGAAGCCCGTCATTTTGATAGGCAAATTTGATCAGCGGTGATTGTTCGAGGGTTGGGCGAAGTGATTGAATTGCTGCGTCGTCACGATCGCTTTGAGATGGAATCTGGATAATCAGTCTACCATCCGCATTGTGACTATAGGTTTCCAGTTGAAAGAAGCGATCGTGTAAGAGTACCCATTGCCCAGACGAGTAGACAATCGATTCAGACTCATCGCTGCTTGAGTCTAGGTCAGTTTCTCCGCACTCCCATTGAGTGCTGTAGGGATTGGGGTCGCTGGGAGGAATTTGGTAGACCATCACTGAACCTGGAATGTTCTTTAACTTTTTAGGGCTCAGGTCAGTGATTTTTAAACCTAAGGGATTTTTGACAACATCGTAGATCGTTTGGGACATACAAATCCCACCGGGCTGAGCTTCTGCTTGCAATCGTGCTGCTACGTTGACTCCATCGCCCATTACATCGGAACCATTAAAATATACATCTCCTAAATGAATGCCAATCCGATGAATCAGGACATCTTCTGGTGCGAGGTTAGAAGCCAGTTCAGCTAAGCTAGCTTGCATGGCTTGAGCGCATCCAACGGCTTTGACGGCACTGCTGAAGTACATCAGGATGGCATCACCGATTGTCTTGAGGACTTTGCCTTCAAACCGCTGACACAGTTGTTTCATGAGTTGGAAATCTCGGCGGAGCAAATCCAGGGTGTACTCTTCGTTGGCGGCCATCAGTGCGCTGTAGCCGACGACATCAGTGAAAACGATGGCGGCCAGAGTGCGTTGTCCTTTGATCTCCGTGGAGAAAGTCTTTTCCTTGGTGAACATATGTCATGGTGAGTGCTAAGCATCATCAAGGTACAAGGTCTTTGTGGTGTAGCTGACCAAAGCACCTATTTATATTGAAAATGACAAAACCTTTGTTTTCCGGGACTTTATCCAATCTGATCAGAAATTTCATTGGATCTTTGTATTAACCTGCATACGGAAGCGCACTGCAAACTCGCTTGAAGTCGCTGGATTGACCGATTCAAGTACCTAAAAAATTGGCAATGTGTAGGGGCATGACATATCGTACCCCTACGCTCTGAATCAGAGGTTAAATAGCGGTTCTCGATTGAGTGGAGTACATCTAACTTCTGCCCTAGAGCCATACAACTATCAACCCTATAGCTCATCCCATGCAAACCGCTGCTGTTAAACTGCAAACCTAAGCGGATTCGGGTTTGAGTAGCCAGGAGGGATGGACTAGGAGTTCAGCAGACGAGCGTTTCTCGACCATTTCCCGCGTAATCGTACAACGTTTAATATCTTTACGAGAGGGCAACTCGTACATGACCTCCAACATAATCTCTTCTAAGATGCCTCGCAACGCTCTGGCTCCAGTTTTGCGTCGAAAGGCTTCTTGAGCGATCGCTCTTAGCGCATCAGCATGAAACTCTAAACGGATGTTGTCCATCTTGAGCAATTTTTGATACTGCTTCACCAGAGCATTGCGAGGTTGCGTCAATATCGTCATCAGCGCTTCTTCATCCAGTGGCTCAACCGATGTAATGACCGGCAAGCGCCCGATCAGTTCTGGAATTAGACCAAATTTTACTAAGTCTCCAGGTTCTAGATATTTGAATAGTTCTGCTGTTGGCTGTTGAAGGGAGCGCTCCTCTTCAGAGTGAACAAAGCCAATGGTTTTTTTCCCAATTCGTTGCTCGACGACTTTGTCCAAACCAACAAAAGCACCACCACAGACGAAAAGGATATTGCTGGTGTCGAGTTGAATGCATTCCTGATAGGGATGCTTGCGTCCGCCTTGAGGGGGAACGTTGACTACTGTCCCTTCCAAAATTTTCAGGAGCGCTTGTTGAACTCCCTCGCCAGAAACATCTCGCGTTATTGACGGATTTTCGCTTTTACGCGCAATCTTATCAATTTCATCAATATATACAATTCCTTGCTCGGCTGCCTTCACATCAAAGTCCGCGACTTGCAGTAATCGCAGCAAGATATTCTCGACATCATCCCCAACATAACCGGCTTCCGTTAGGGTGGTCGCATCGGCAACAGCAAAGGGAACATCTAACTGAGTCGCTAGGGTTTGGGCTAAAAGCGTCTTCCCGCAACCTGTAGGACCAATTAAAAGAATATTGGACTTAGAGAGCTTGACGGCATCATCGCCTGAACTTTTGCTGCCATTGTCCTGTTCGAGGCTAAGGCGTTTGTAATGGTTATAGACCGCAACTGAGAGAACTTTTTTGGCTTGGCTTTGACCGATAACGTAAGTATCCAAAGCTTGCTTGATTTCAGTAGGCTTTGGCAGTTGATGCCAAGCTCGATGAGTGGCGTGGGTGGGTTGACTTTCAGCTCCTTCAGAGGAAGGGGGTTGGATTGAGGTACTCGAAGAGGAGTTGAGCAGTTCCTCATCCAAGATCTCGTTACACAGTTCTACACATTCATCGCAGATGTAAACACCCGGACCGGCAATCAATTTGCGTACCTGCTCGGAGGACTTACCGCAAAAAGAACATCTTAAATAGGAGTCGTATTTAGACATGGAAAATTTTGGCTGTTGGGCTGGGGACGAGCAGACTGAGCTTTAAAGGTTCTGTGTACTATCTGTGTACTAATAGTCGGCTAGGTGGAGGGGAAGGGTCTTGTCACTGAAGTTCAGTGAATCATCGGCTAACCATGAGAAGCAGAGTGCTTTTCCCTACCCAATGGCTGCGGGATGACGGAGAGAACCTAATAACGACTATCAGATACCATTCTAAGAACAATCCCAAACTCATCTAGCGCAGCGACAGGCTTTTCAACACTTCTCAATAAAGCCCTGAGATTTATTCTCAATTAGTATATTTTCTTGCAAATAACAACTGCAAATCACTATCATTGTCAATAATGGGTTATTTTTGAGAGGGTTATTATGCCTCCCTATACAGCCACTTCGCTCAAAGCCGAACTCAACTCTCGGGGTTGGCGTTTGACACCGCAACGGGAAACGATTCTGCATGTCTTTCAAAATCTTCCCAGAGGCAACCATCTGAGTGCTGAGGAACTCTACAATGTGCTCAAGCAGCGTGGGGAACCAATCAGTCTGTCTACAATCTATCGCAGTGTTAAGTTAATGTCACGGATGGGTATTCTGCGAGAGTTAGAGCTGGCAGAAGGTCATAAACATTACGAGCTCAATCAGCCGTTCCCAAACCACCACCATCATTTAGTGTGCATTCAGTGTAACCGGACGATTGAATTCAAGAACGACTCGATTCTCAAACAAGGTATGAAGCAAGTCGAGAAGGAAGGCCTCCAGCTGATTGATTGTCAACTGACCATTCATACCATCTGCCCAGAAGCGGTGCGGATGGGTTGGCCGTCTGCTCTACCCAGTAATTGGTGTTGTACGAGAGCGCTTGCTCATGGAGTGACAACTCAGCTAGTCAACTCAAGCGATCGCTAGTTGACTTCCCTATACAATCTCTTGTCTGTTGTTTTTAGAGACGAACTACCCCGATCGAAGCGAGCGATCGCATCTGTTACACCAAAAAACTTCAGCCTCAGAATTCTTAGATCTGTATAGCGCTTGACTAAAGTAACAATTCACCGTTGTGACTACCAGCAGCCAGTAGGGCGATCCTCGTGAGGATCGCCCTACTCCTATTTTTCCTTATTTATTCTTTGTTTGGGCTTTCGCTTGCTCCATAGCAATTTCTTTAAACGCCTGGTACGAACTAATATTTGAAGACCCTTCGATTGCCTTGACGGCTAAATCCTGAACTTGTTTCAAGGCCGCATCCAACTGTTTGGAGAGGTTGTGGATGCGTGCTTCCTGATTTTGAATAGTCTGTTCGAGAGACTGAATTCTCAGCTCGTAGAAACGCTTGTTGCCTTCTATATCCTTGTTCTGCAAATCTGCTTTCACTTTGACTTGGTAGTTGGCAATCCCTTTCCCCTCTTCTTTCGCCTTTTTGATGGCCGCTTCTTTTTCCTTCTCGAATGCTTCTACCTTGGTTTTGAGTTCTGCAAACTGCGTTTCTCGTTCAGCGATCGCTTTTTCCCGCTCAGTCCATTGTTTTTCTTGCTCTTGCTTAGCCTCTTCCAGTTGCTGGTACAAGGTGTTTTGATTTTGGTCGTATCGATCGCGATCGAGGCTGCGCCGAAGCTCTAATTCATATTCATACTCCTGAGCATCCCGCTGTTGTCTCTTCCTCTGTTCCTCGTTCCGTTCGGCAAGCGATCGCTTATAATCTTCTTGTTCTTTTTCCCAAGCTTTTTTCAACTCCTGGATTTCTTGCTCCGACGCTTCACGCCTTTGATTGAGTTCTTCTTGAAATGCTTTAGAGTTGTCTTCGTAAGCTTGAATTAAATTATCTAGCGTATCTTCTGCGATTTCGTCTAAACCGTGCAGTTCCTGAAGTTGCTGGGTTTCCTCTGTAATAGAACGCTGAATTTCTTCTAGCTTTGCAGCTTGTGAAGTCAATTTTTCTGATAGCTCACTCACCGCACTACCAAAGCCCAATTGTAGCTTAGTGAGACTATCAATCGTATCCATCATTTTGTCTTTTGCAACCTGTTGTTGGCTGATTGTTGTTCCTGATTGATGCAGCGGTTTTTCTGACGTTACGGAGGATTGAGCCTTTTTTTCTTTCTGAAGCTGCCTGAGCTGTGACTCTAGTGCTTTACGCTCTTCTAGCAATGTATCGTAAGCTTCTAGAATCTGAGCTTTGGTATTTTTATCACTGGGTTTACTTGCCATGAAAGAACCTCTGGTGTCTTGAAGGATTGAAAGAGAACAGCAACTTTAAAGTAAAGGAGTTAGAGAAGAGAAGATTTTTGTTCGTTCAACTTAGCTCTTGACCTTCTCTTGAGCATTGATAGTCGATGAATTCTCAAATGCTCGCATGGCAAGGGTCTGTGCTTGTTTCAGTGCCTCTTGAAGTTGGCTAGAGAGGCTTTCAATCTGTTCGATTTGTTTTTGAATACTCTGCTCCAAAGACTGGATTCTATATTCATAACCTTGTTTGGTTGCTTCCCACTCTTTCTCAACCAAGTCGGCTTTGACTTTAGCGTCTTGGTGTACCTCCTTAATGGCTTCTTCTCTTGCTTTTTTCACAGCTTCATCCAGTTCAGCAGGGAATGTCTCGACTTTCTGTTGATACTCTGCTAAAAGTGGTTGACTCTCTGCTAAATGTTGTTCTCGTTCTGACCATTGCTTTTCTTTATCTCGATTGGCGGCTTGCAGTTCCCTCTCTTGCGTGCGCTTTATTTCCTCGTACTCATCAGCTTCAATCTTACGTTGGCGTTCTAATTCGTATTGATAGTCAGCTTCTTGACGTTGTCGTTCTTTAGTCAATAACGCCGCTTGCTCTTGAATTGTGCTGCCAAATTCTTCCTGCTCTCTCTCCCACTGCTTGCGCTTTTGAGCGCTATCCTTTTCGATCGCGTCCCGTTGGTTTACCGCATTTTGCTCCAACGTTTTGAGGTTTTCCTGATGTTCTTGCGTCAGCAGGTGTAGAGCATCGGCAACAATGCGAACTTGTTGGAGTGCTTCTAGGTGTTGGGTTTCAATTGCGATCGCTTTTCTGAGTTCATC
>DATNPC010000894.1:0-13119 GCA_036703375.1 Allocoleopsis sp. | reverse complement strand
CATTTGTGAGGCAGCAGGGGGTAAAGTAGAAGCGAACTCCCCGTTAAGCTCGAATGGCTGTAAATCGTGATAAGCCCGATCGCTGGAAACCAGATATAGCCCAGTCTGTAGATATGTACAACACATGGTTCATGAATTTTGCTCCGCAAGCATTTCGTGAAACTCGTGTTAAAGTTACTGAAGTTGTGGCATCAACACTAAAAGCTACCAACAACCTCAAAAATTTACAGCCAGAAATTCTTCGACAAAATCCAGGTATACTCCCAACTCTCAGGATGTGTACCTGTCCACCAATTGCCAGAGATCGACTAATTGGGCTGGCGGGCGTCTCTAAAAGTGTTGTAGATCGTATGGAAGTTGGCGGGAAATTACCTGTTCGCCTGACAAGCGATCGCCTTGATGAAGAATTGAGAAAAATCACAAATATTGTTTCAAGGTTGGCAGATCGGGATATTTTTACCTGGCTAAATACGCAGCAAACACCAACAGAAAGCGAAATCTACCGCGCAGCAACAATTGTTGCAGATCGTTTGTGCGGCTCATCAGCAGATCCCATCGTTCGTAACGCTCAAGAGGCAAGGCAGCTACAGGAGATAGCCGCATGGCTTAATGGACGTGGTTATCGTCAGTTGCCTGCGGCTCAAAGAGTGCGGTTTAATGAAATGCCGCCAGGAACATACAGTTTTCGGTTGAATATCCCTGTCAACTTGTCAGATGAGGGCGGTAAGACAGTTAATATCCCTGTTGATGCTGTCATTATGCGTAAAACTGCTCAGTACGGAGATTATCCCTTACTGGTAGAAGCCAAATCAGCCGGTGATTTTACAAATGTCAACAAGCGTAGAAAGGAAGAAGCTCGAAAAGTCCAGCAGCTAAAAGCAACCTATGGCAACACAATAGAGTTTGTTTTATTCTTATGTGGTTACTTTGACAGTGGATACTTAGGCTACGAAGCTGCCGAGGGTATAGATTGGGTTTGGGAACATCGTATAGATGACTTGGCAGAATTTAGATTATAAGCAACCTTACAACATTGACCTAACTGAAAACAAAAGGCTCATTGAGCAGGCTCAACTAGATGCTTCTAAAAGTGCTGCGGAGCGTAACCGTTTAGGACAATTCGCCACACCAAATACTCTGGCGCTCGAAATCCTCAGTTACTCTAAAACTCTACTTCCACCCAATGAAAAAATTCGATTTTTAGATCCAGCGCTTGGTACTGGTTCCTTTTATTCTGCTTTGTTAAAGTCATTCTCCATTGAACAACTTGAAAGTGCTGTTGGTTATGAGGTCGATCGAGATTACGCTGAAACAGCGCTTAAATTATGGGCTAATACCCTTCTGAAGGTTAATCTTGAGGATTTCACACAAAGCGTTCCGCCTGAACAAGAGAATCTTCGACCCAACTTATTAGTTTGTAACCCGCCTTACGTGCGACACCATCATTTGTCAATTGAGAAGAAGAATTTTCTGAGAGATTTAGGGATAAAATCTACTGGTATTCAATTAAGTGGTTTAGCAGGTTTTTACTGTTATTTTATGTTAGCGGCACATGGATGGATGTCGCCAAATGGCTTGGGTTGCTGGCTAATCCCTTCTGAGTTTATGGATGTAAACTATGGAGGGAAAATTAAAGACTATTTATTAAATCAAGTGACTCTACTCCGAGTACATCGATTTGATGCTGATGACTTACAATTTGATGATGTGCTTGTATCTACATCAGTTATCTGGTTTAGAAATACAAAACCAAATTTTGACTATTCTGTAAAGTTTACTTGGGGGGGAACTATTAGTGAACCGATGTTTTCAAAGATTGTATCATCAAAGGTTCTAAAAGAATCAGCCAAATGGAATAGAGCCACAGTTGATGATACTCAAAAGACAAGCATCAAGTCCAAGGTTAAGTTGTCTGATTTATTTGAGATCAAGCGAGGAGTTGCTACGGGAGCCAATAACTTTTTCATTCTCTCGGCTGAGAAGATTAGCCAACTTAGCATCCCAGATAAACTCTTAACCCCTATCTTGCCTAGTCCTCGATACTTGCCAGATGATGAAATATTTGCAGATGCACAAGGAAATCCTAGCCTGAAACACAAACTTTTCTTGCTAACCTGCAAACAGCCACCAGAAGAACTACGCATTAACTATCCTTCTGTTTGGAATTACCTCCAGCAGGGTGTAGAAGCTGGAATACCAGAACGTTATTTGTGTAAACATCGGTCATTATGGTACTTGCAGGAAACTAGGTACTCTACAAAGTTTCTCTGCACATACATGGGGCGACATCAATCCAAGAATGGTAAGCCCTTTCGCTTTATCCTTAACCATTCCAAAGCTATAGCTCCCAATGTTTACCTGATGATGTATCCCAAACAGCATCTAGCAACTCTCCTTGCAGCCGATCCCGAACTAATACAATCTGTTTGGAAAGCCTTAAATTCAATTCCTGTGCAAAGTCTAATCCATGAAGGGCGTGTTTATGGAGATGGGTTACACAAACTAGAGCCGAGAGAGTTGGCAAACGCACCAGCCGATTTACTGCTAGAAGCACTCGCCCACGCTCCGCAATTGGGGAGTTGCTTTGTTCGACAACCCCAAAGCTGTGGGGATGTTTCGTGGTAAATTTTTAGTCTTGAATGTCCAACAGTTTCTTAAGTTTGGTCTCCATCTCCCCAGAGAGAGTGCGATCGCCTTTTTCAACTTGGGATATAAAAGCCTGCGTGACTCCTAGCCATCCAGCCAGTTTAGCTTGGCTCCAGCCCTTGGCTTTCCGGGCATTCCGGAGCTGAGTCCCGGTTAACTCAATGCGTTTGGAGTGCTTTAATTTAGGCTGGGTTGATTTAGGTTTAGTTTTGGTTGCCAGCAGTTCTGGGATAGGCGCAGGAGGATGGATAGTGATTTGGGCAGCTAGCAACTGCTCGAAGTACCCCCTCGGTTTCCGAGCTTTGCTACCAGGTCGCAGATCTTCTGGATAGGTTTTAGGGTCAAACTCAACTAGAAACGCTTGTCTTAATTCCATCAACGCTGCTAAGGCATGATTCCAGCGATTTGTCAGTTTACGAGCCTTGTCGTAATCTGACCGTGCTTCGTCAATGACCGTTTGGGGCAAAAGTGCTTCCAATAAGTTTTTTACTTCGTAAGTACCACTGGTGCGGAACCGACTTTCCATTGTCAGGAGAATCGCCAACCGCAAAGCTAGCTCATCATGGTAAGGGTCAATCTTGAGAACCTCTTGAGCCAAATAACCGAACTGGTATAAGGCATCTTTAGCTTGGCATCCAGCTTTGTTTAAAAAGCTTCGAGTCCACAATCCTGGCTGAACTGTTACGTACACTTCATCGGGTTGCTCTATCTTGCCCTCTAGATTTCGTTGACCAGTTAGTTGAACTTGAACGTTCCACATGCGGGAGGTTTCAACGCTGGCAAGAATTCCACCTTTTTTATGCCTACCTTCGACCCAAGTGGCTTCGATCAACAGACAATCCAGGACAAAAGCCACCATAGCAATGTTCTTGCGCTTCTCATAAGCTGGGGAATTGTGGTTTTTGTCCCAGCCCATTTCCTCGATCAAGTCACTACCCTTTAGAGTAAATTGGCTCGACCAAGGCTTTTCTTGCCTCATCGTATGAGCAGCGAAAATCAGGTGTAGCTTCGCAGTAGTCAACCCAAACTTATCAATGATTTGCAGGGCTTCATCCCAAGGGAGGACAGTGATGTTACCAGGGCTAGCAATGTAGTGTTTGATGATGTTATTCGGGTTCCCCTTCGCTTGATGCTGGAAGTAGCCGATACCCAAAGAATCTTGCTGCCACTGGTCGGGTCTCAATTGTGCCTGGAGGCTGGATACCATAGGAGGGGGTGTGGCGATCGGCGTAATAGGTTTACTTTGATACAGTCGTGGCTCTGTATGGGGTGGGTCTGAGAACTCCTCGACTTCAACTAAACCTCTCAGGTGGCGATGAGCTGTAGAGTCGATCATATTGTTCCTGGATGCCTCCTGTAAAGAAACCCAGAGACAATCAGCACCCACTCCATTGCCAAGAGTGGTGCGCTTAGAGTTTGGAATAAGTTATCCGCGAAATATAACCGACATGACCCTAGTTGGTTTAGGCTATACATAACAAGCAAAGTAGCCCTCCTTTGGCTACGAGAAAGGTAGGGGAGTCGCAAGTTTCCTACGCCCGTGGCTTCCCAGTGACCCTAGTTGTTAAAAAGAACCCAAAGCCTCCACCGCCTAAGCCACGGTTGGAGGCTTTGGTATTTGGTGAAATAGGTGTTTTGATAAAGCGAAATAGAAACTCGTTTTATTTGCCATTTGGTTTACGCTCTCTCTTACTTTTTTGTGGTTTTAAATCTTCCGGGTTCATGCCAGCCCGGATAAGACTAGTCGCCTCAGAGGCGGTTATGTGACCGCCATTCCGGATTTCCTCAAGCCTTTCGATTGGAATGCCAGAAGCTTGGACAAGCTTTTCCATGTCCCAGCCTCTCATAAAAGTCGCAACAGCAGTTGTTTCAGGCGTAGATGAGCGTTGAAGTATCAGTTTGACAGACTCTTCGATGACTTTAGCTAGCGTGGACACGTCAAAGGTACGGATGAGCTTTAACACATCCCTTAAGGAAGCCTCTTGGGTATCCTCACGAGCGGCAATCGCTTCATTCAAAAGAATTCTCACCATTTGGGCGACACTTCTTTCTTCCTGGCTAGCAATCTGCTCAACTTTTGTCTTTGTTTCGCCTGAAACATTGACGGCATTGCGGTCTGACCTTGGCATTCATCTCACTTTTCCTTTGCTTTCACATCATACTCACCTCGCAACTCCTTTCATGAATTTCAATCATTTTGTTGTTACTTCAATCAAAATGATGTAAATTTGATTTTAGCAGCTTGAACCGCATACGAGGTAACTCCAGAGCGGAACACACAGCAGATACACGGTCAAGAAAGCCTAAAAGGTTATTCCGAAAGGGACAAGGGGAAGTTAAGACCTATGGCACGACCGTTTATCTGCACCTTCACACCTTCGGAAAGGAGAATACGTGACGAGTAATCAGTCAAAAGGCGCAACGCTATGACCCAACAAGTTTTGATGCGTCGAGCTAACGGTCAATTTTGGGGAACAGTCATAGTTGAACCTGCTGATACGAGAATTGAAAACCAGCTTCGAGAGCCAAGGATTGTTACACGAAAAGAAGCCGCTCGAAGATTGGGTAGAGGGCTAACACAAGTTGGTCTTTACCATCGGTTGGCAGCTTTACACTGTGACCCTTACAAAGTTCTAACCGCTCGACGCCAATCTCAAAGAAAGAGGAAGTCTAAGCCTAAAGATTCCAGCAAACCAAAAGGTAATGGATTGTATCCATTGCTTGTCAAAGGGAAGTTTTATCCAGATTGGGTAATCGACCTCAAAAAACCACTTGTGGAGCCTCAACTAAAAGTGCTTCGGAGAATTCGAGACAAATTCGTAATTCTTAACGAGCGAGAGGTAATTGACTGGATTAAGGCAAATGAAGAACTGATTGCAAATGATTTAGGAGTTTTAAATTATGCTTTCAACCAACGCAAATGATGGAATGCAACTGCATGAAGCCTGCGAGTATATGGATATGGAGCCAAAAGCTCTGAAGGCTTTACTCGTTCAACTGGGGTATTCAGAAGCTCAAAACTCCAATTGCGAGATGATTCCAACCGAATATGTCGCCAAACTAGAAGAGATCAAAGCCGACATTGAAGGCATCACTCAACCTCAAATGCCACAGTTACCAGCTGCTGCCAATGAAAAACCTCAATCACAACCGCAGCAGCCGCCAGGACAACTGACTCTCGCTAATGCCAGAACTATTGCTCAGACTCGTCAAGTTTCGTTGGAAGTTGTCTTGATGATGGATGAGCAAATTAAAGCCAAAAACGATGCTCTTGACATCCAAGAAGGCTATCAAGAAGAACAGCGGTCTGAAGCGCTAAAAAATTTAGGAAAAACGCTTTATCGAATGCAGCGCTATCAACAAGATTTGCAGGAGCAGCAGGAGCGAGAACAACGCTTATCTGAAGGGCAGCTTGACGTTAGTCAGTTGGCAAAAGGCTTAGGAATTGACCTAGAAGGTTTGCTGGATGCTAATCAAAAAGCCGCCGTCAAATTAGAAAAGCAATCAAACAATTTTTTCGAGCAGATGAAGCAGGAGATAAATTCCGCTTCTGCGAACAGGAATTAGATGAGTTAATCGAAGAATTCTCGATTGAAGAAGACCTCAAAGCCTACTACTCTTCAGAGTTCAAGAACCGCCAAAACTTAGCCAATTTAAACGATTCCAAGGAGAAAGAAGAAATGGACTTAGCAACTTCTTTAAGTTTCAGCACAGCCCTATTTGCCACTGCTGGACTTGCGATGCTTATCAACCCTATTGCGGCAGGGGCAGCAATCGGAATTTTGTTGGCTTCAAATCGTTGGTTAAATCGTTAGTTTATGCCCCGAATTTTAATCGAAATTGTCCTCTGGATAGCAACCCTGACACTTATGGAGGCGCTAATTAAATGACCCAACTAGCAGAGTGGGCAGATCAATACAGAGCAGAAATCGAAAAGCAAGCATCAGCCCGTGCTGCACAACTGGAATCTCTGTTAATCGTTGGCGACTACCAAGCCTGTCGGGAATTCCTCGACATGTGGGAATCAGACGATAGCGAATCAGGTTCCCTGCGAGAAAAATATCGCCAAACCGTAACGAGGCTGCAAATGTCGCGGCTGTGTACCGAGAACCAAACAAACCTCAATGATTGATCTTCTCTTGTGCCTAACCTTGGCAGCAAAAAAACCGCCGCCAAAACCACCACTAACAGACGACAAGCGGGATGCCAGCGCCTTGATTCTTGGCGGGACCAGGCGCTGGATTCTCACAAACGACAGCTACGAACCGAATCGTTAGGAGATTTTAATTATGCCAGATGAACAAGGAAGACCTTACCTACGCGAAACGCGCAAGAAAGCCGAAGAACTCGGAATTGTAACTACCACGAACGCCCGTCAGCGTAAGGCTGAATTGGAGGCTTCTGTCCAAGCGCATCCTGTGAGCCAGTACGAAATCCTCAAAGAAGTATTGTGTGAGGAGGTGGCTCAAGATGCCTGAAAGAGAACTCACGCCCAAAGAGCAGCTATGTGTGGACACTTTTGAGGAAGCACGACCCGGATTGGGTGCGCTCGCACAATCCAACATCCTCAATCCCAACTCAGGCTGGCGGGAAATCATTGCAGACATGCCTGAGAGCGAGATTGTTTGCCGGGAAGGGACAAACTCTAACAACGGTTTTATGTATCGCCACATTGGACATTGAGGAGGTGCGTGATGAGCAATCAACCCACTCAATCTAATCCCTGGCTCCAACTCGCACTCAAAGCGAAAGAACTGATATCTCATGAGCCACCAGCAATTCAGGCATCGCTCCGACGCATGGAGCGCAAAATTTACCCCGAAACTGCTAAAGCACTCTTCCGAGTTGGAAGGAGAGCAGCATGAGAACGGTTAACTTCAACCCTAACCTCATCCTACCCGTCACGGGTCTAACACTTGCTGTCTCGTGCGACTGGGATAAAGAGAAAATTCTTGAGATTTGCGCCGACGCTCTGACCGACGCTAACGGGCACGCGGAAGCACAACAGCTACGTGAAATCTTAGAGCGGGTAAGGAGGGAAGGATGACCCAGGAATTTCAACCCACCCCAGCCGAACAAAATCTTTTGAATTTCCTCGACAAGCTAGCAACCACGCCCTACAGCCCGGAGCTAATGCAGGAAGGAAACCAACTTCTAGATGCCGCCGTTGAAGAGAACCGACAGCTTACTGACACCATCCACACCTGTTCCAGGGCGATGACCACTACCAAGCAGGTAGCCGAGTTGGAAAAGGAGATGGAGTAATGTCCGACAAACAGCACTATCTCAACCTCTTCGCCTCCATGCAAATTCCAGAAAATCTTGCCTCACGAGCCGCTGACGCTTTAGCAAGACAGGATGCTGGCGAACTGCCTTGCCCATTAGAAGGAGAGGAACTTCTGGCTTTACAGGATGCCCACGCTAGCTGGGTAGAACGAGGAATGCCCTATAGCCCGCCTGCTGTCACGACTGAGTAAACATTTTTAGGAGGTGAATTAAACAATGAAGCTGGATGAGGACAAACACGAGAATCTCATTCAGCTTCTTGCGTTGCTAACGACGCTGATTATTTTTCTCACCTTTGCTACAAGCCTCACTCTCGCCAGGGTGTGGAAGCTGCAACAAATAATCGAAACAGAATTAATTGACCAGTAAAAGGACTCAAACAATGGGAATTGGAAGCGCAATTGTTCGGTATACCGGGGCTTTGACTGGAAGAAGCCAGGGCATAGCATCCAGTCTTAGTGGACGCTGCAAAGCCTACGACGATGCTCCAGAAGTAAGGGGATTAATGCAAGCCTATTATGGCTTAAATCCCGAAACTTTCGTTGATATGTCTCCTGAAGAACTGGGGCAGTTTGTAGACCAAGCCAAACAAGCTAAATTCTTTTCGGAAAATTGGGAAAAGATAGCCGAGCACGTCAAAGATTATATCCAGGGAGTTGTTGATTATAACGATTTCGTAACGCGATGCGTAAAAGCTGGTGTTGCGGGGATGAAAAAAATTGATAAAAACACTCTGGACGTACTGCTACAGCACAAGAGCTACAAAAATAATCAGAATAAATTAGCTCAAGATTCCAGGGTAGCAGACCAGCTCATGCAGCAGGAGCTTACTGATTACATTGATTTGTCGGAATACGACCTAAATATGTCCCTTCAGATGATGGCAGCTAAACTCCTAAAGGAAAAGGAAAAAATCGATGCAAGACCGGATGATGAGCAAGCTAGAGCCGATGCACAGCAAGCCGAGCAAGAGCGCAAGCAGTATGTCAGAAATCTCCTCAACTACGGGTACAACTACACCATTCAACGCAATCTACCTGCATCCAGTTCGCCCCAGGTAAGTTACTCAAATACCAGTGCTAATGGCAACAAAAATCTTTTCAGTCGAGCCGTTGACTTTTTCAGAGGCAAGTAGTTTTTGGAGCTTAAAAAATGTTTTTGTCCGACAAAAATTCAAATAATTCACAAGTTAAAATTTCAGTTCTACCGCCACTATTGCATCAACCCAATCCTAGTAACCAAAGTCAAAAACCAGTACCCGTTATCGAGATAAAACCGTCACGTAAATCACGATTTATCCTATCGTTGTACAAATTGGGACTCTACGGATTCTGGTTTGCAATGGGAGTAGCCGCTGCTAATATCACCCGTCTTTTTCCTAGTGGTTGGATTGTTTACCTTGCCCTGATGGGTTCGGCAGCAGGCTACCTGATGCTGGTCAAACCTGCCGATGCCACAGAAGAAATGCTATCGCTCCGGCGCATTAGTGGCTTAGCTTTAGTTGTGTCGGTCGTGGCGCTGTGGGACGGGCTGATCGTAACTGCCAATCTGCCCATAACAATTGCGTTCTGGGTCTTTCCTGCTTGGTTGGTGTGCTTGAGTGGGAGTGCATTTCTAGTCGGCGCATACATGACCCTTACTGCATGTGCGATTCGTTTCTAGGCTAATACATAACCTAGAGTCCCAGATATCGCCTTATAAATAAATCTGGGATAACTGTAAAGTGATGTGGGTGAAAGTCCCACCCGTTAGGGATGACGTGAAGCCAATCTGCCCACACGGAGACCGATTATCAAAGTGAAGCTGGGAACAGAGCGAGGAAAACAAATCTGAGATGAGGGAAACTCGCACGGTAGGTTGACATGGATAACTTAATGTGAATCCCCTGAAAAAGCATCTAAAAGGGACTGTCAGAAATGAATGTCAGATAACCACACAAAACCCGCGCTGAAAATATGCGGAACAAGTGCAATCCTGGGTTGTGGTGGGTGAAGTGGGGAATCCTAAATCAGCGAAACAATCACTTTACGGAACGAAGAAAAACGCTCAAATCTCTTTGAGAGGTCGAATACTCAAGGTAGGGCAAATCAAAGCCACAGATGAAATGAGCGGGTAGGATGTAGCCGAAAAGTCAAGAACTAAGGACTCAAGGCAGACTGGCTACGGTCGATAGAGAAGAGAAACTGTAGTAGTTGGTAAGTGTTATGACAATCCAAAACGGAATTGATGACTGGCAAGCACTCCCCTGGAAGAAATTCCAAAAGACTGTTTTCCGCCTACAAATCAGAATCTTCACTGCTCGGAAGAATGGCGACCACAAGCTAGTAAGAAAGCTTCAGAAACTCTTACTCAATTCCAAAGCTGCCAAGTATTTGGCAGTAAGGCAAGTCACCCAACTCAATCAGGGTAAAGCCACGGCAGGCATAGATGGCAAAACTGCACTGAACTGCAAAGAACGGATGCAATTAGCCGATGATTTACACACAGGGTGGAAAAACTGGGAACACCAAAAACTCCGCAGAGTGAATATCCCTAAGAAGGATGGAACTCAAAGGAAACTAGGTATCCCCACCATCGGTGATAGAGCCTATCAATGCCTACTGAAATATGCCCTTGAGCCAGCATCTGAGGCAACCTTTCACGGGAACTCCTATGGATTCAGACCGGGAAGAAGTTGCCACGATGTCCAAAAACGACTGTTCCAAGCTCTACATTCCAATGTGAACGGCAAGGACAAAAACATCATCGAACTGGACATCGAGAAATGCTTCGACAAAATCAGACATGAGGCGATACTCAACCGAGTAGAACTCCCAAAAGCTGCTATGAAAGGGTTAAGACGAGCCATCAAAGCAGGAGTGAGAGGAGAGTTCCCACGGTCTGATATGGGAACTCCACAAGGTGGGGTAATATCTCCACTCCTAGCCAACATAGCACTCAACGGGATAGAGGACATCATCCACAAAAACGAAGGTATATGCCTAAGATATGCGGATGACCTGGTATTTATATGCAAACCAGGAACGCCCTTGGTAAAAACCCTATGGGACGTTAGAAAATTCCTCCTATATCGTGGGCTGCAAATCAAACAAAGAAAGACCAGGGTAGTCAAAAGCACAGACGGTTTCGATTTTTTAGGGTTTTACTTTGCAGTAAAACCCAATGGGAAATTCATCTCAACCCCAACCAAGGAAGCAACCCAAAAGGTTAAAGCCAAGGTCAAGGCAACGATGAAAGATAGTCGATTCACCTTAGAACAAAGAATCAACAAGTGTGGCTCCATAGTTCGGGGATGGAGAAACTATAACCGTCACTGCGATATGTCCGGTCACTCGTTATGGTCAATAACCTATTGGACCTGGAAATTCATCCGCAAACAAGGGAGATACGACAGACAAGGGACTAACGAAGCTATTAAAAGAGCATTCCCTACAGTCCCTTGGAATGTCAACACTCACATTAATACTAAAGGCGATAAATCCGTGTTCGATGGAGACCTGACCTACTGGGCTAGGAGAGAAAACAGTAAATATTCAGGGACTACGGCATCAATTCTGAAGCAACAACAACACAAATGCAACGCTTGCGGACTGTCATTCCTAAGTGGTGACAAGGTGGAACTACACCATATTGACGGCAACCATGATAATTGGAAGCGGTCAAACTTGGAAGTACTACACCGTCATTGTCACCAACACAAGCCAGTTCATGGACTGACTCGTGTAGCGCGAAAATTACCTCAACTGAGGAATGAGTAGCAATCGACTAGGAGCCGTATACGGTGAAAATCGTAAGTACGGTTTTGAAGGAGAGGTGTCCCCTAGTAATAGGGGCATCGACTCTAACCAACTCAGAGGAGGTGATAAGTAGTGAACTGGAAAGCCACGCTGAAAACTAATGCCCTGTCCATTGCCATTGGGTCGTTTGCCATAGGCGTGGCAAGTGGCGGTGCCTCGTTGATGGGGTTCTTTGACAATCAGATACGCTACTGCGACCCCATCACCAATCCCTGCACGACGGTAACAATCCCCGATTGGTTTGGCGACCCTCCCCCAGATGCTAAGTTTGTTCGGCTCTTTTCGGGCAATAAAGTAAGTCGTGTATTCTTTGGAATCCTCAGTCCTACTGCTTTTGCGGTTTGTGTCGCTGCTGCTTTGGTAGCGGCAGAAAACCAACGAGTAATTGACGAGCGGCTTTCCGCTCAAGAATTCCTAGAGGCAATCCAAAAGCAGCTTCTGACCGATGAGGAAATTCAGAAGCTAGCGATCGCCTCCGACATGCGAGTCCAAGATTTTCGTCGGGAACTGCTCGACGGCTATGCTGCCTTGTTGCTGGAGAAGCATCCAGAACTCATCGAGCGCTTTGCTGTGGGGCCTGCTCAAACTAACAAAGAAACCGAAACAGTCAGGGAAGCCTCTCCCACAGAGGAGTCCCCGACACAGACTAGTCCCGCTAATGATGCTCCAAATGAATCCGACGAGCAGAAACTAGCCCTTCCAGAGAGTAAGGACGATGAAAGTCAAGTCCTTCCACAGGCTACCATCCAATTTAGCGTCCCTGCCCCTTCACCGAACGTTCTTCATGAATCGGAAGCCGAAGCCATAAAAATTTTGGATGCTCTGGCAGGTTCCCACCGGTCTCTGCTGCTAATTGGCGGCACTGGGGCAGGTAAATCCGTCACCGAGTCGTATCTGTTGACTCAACTATTTCGCCGTAATCCTAAACATGAAACCTGGGCAATCAGTCAGAAAAACGATTCGTTCTGTGGATTGAATAACAAGAAGCGAGTCGTGCTTTTTGATAGAAAAAATATCCAAGATTCCTTCGACGTTCTTAACCATGTTTACGGGATTTATGATAAGCGCCGTCGTCTGACAGAAGATAAGCGTAAGGGTTTACCTCCGGTAAGATTAATCCTCGCCGACTGGCTGAGTATTAATCAAACCTTGGAAGAGATGAAACAGGATGCAATAGTCAAAGAATCAGAACACCGCTCAAAATGTGCTGACATAATTTACAACGGTCGGGACATGAACGTGTGTCTGATTGCAGACCTCCAAAGCTACAACTTAGCCGCTCTGGGATTAAAAGCCGATAGGAACAGTCGGAAGAACTTTAACCTAATTGCCTTGGGAAATTACTACATCGAATCAGATGGAAGCATCAACGAATCCTATGGAGTCGTTG
>DATNPC010000893.1:0-2524 GCA_036703375.1 Allocoleopsis sp. | reverse complement strand
TGTCTATGATTCGTCTACTCCAGCAGGCTCCCGCAAAGGGTTGTATTTTACAGGGACTGCGACAGAAGAAACCGAACCTGAGCGTATCAGTAGGGCATTCAAGTTGCTTATTGTCCGCGCTAATTTGAACCTTGAACGGTCAGCTCTAGACTATCTGTATAGTTCGCCTCGCCGGATTTACCGCTTCCAAGCTGACGAAACCTGGGTTTCGGGCGATCGCGTCCCGGCTGGAAATAACCAATTGGTTGACACTAAGATTCTCATTCAGCTATCTTCACTCATCAACTTTTTTGATACATAAATCTTCGCTCTTTGACAAATATTGCTTCGCTACAGACAATTATTCCTTCTTTTTGACAATTAATACTTCGCCACGGACAGTTATTTCTTCACTACTTCACTTTTCCAACAACAAAAAACCCCGGTGGGATGACCACGCGGGGCTTTTTTTAACTGTGTTTCACTCGTGCGGAAAGTGTGTGTGTGTTAGCTGGCAGCTTTTAGACTATCTTCCTGGTTCTCCGTGGGTAGAACTAGCTCGGGCAGGCGATCGCGCACTACAGTCACGAATTTTTGTGGATCGTTCTTGAATTCTCGCTTTATGTTAGCCGTCATCAACTCGGTTGAAAGTTCTATTCCATTTCTCTTCTGCTGTAGTCCCAGCCCTCCCATCAGCTTTCTGGCTTGTCTCTTTGTCAAGTTATCTAGCGCTGCGGCTACTTTTTGCACTTCTTCAGGAAGCTCTTGCGCCGACTGTTCTAGCTCTGGCAGGGATAAGTTGCTTTCAATTGGCGGATTCTCCGGTTCAATCGGTAGAGCGTCCTGGTTTGTTTCCAAACTTTCGTGAGTGCGGACGGCTACGGGTATGATTTCTTTGGACTCCTCAGCAATTGGTGCTGTTTCCTCTACTCGATCTTCCCCTTCGTTTAATGCGCTGTGTCGCAAATTATCTCTCTCTTGTACTGCTGACAGATTGGTTGCAGGCTCTGCCACTTGGCAGCACAAAAAGCAAAACGTTACCAGGAAGATGGAGGGAGGTAGAAGAATCTCGTTAAGTGCGTCTACTGTGAAAAATTCCATTGTTTAAATCCTCTCTTTGTTTACTTGGGGGCGTATGAAGCGATCGCCCCCCGCAAGAAACTTGATAATTTTTTGAAGCGGTTTTCTTGCTTGATTACCAAATTATCAGTCTGTTATCAGGTTGTCAACCCTGAACGGAAAAAATTTTCTATCCCCCTTCCATGACCCTCGATTGTCGTGCTATGTTTGCTGATAACATCTTTAATCAGGTGATAACACTCATGCCTAACCCTTTCGTCAGCGGTCGCGTTCCGATCAGCCTTTTTGAAGCTTTGGAATCCCACTGCTCTAACACGGGCATGACGCGAACTGAAGCTTTAATTTGCGCTCTTGAATCGTATCTCGGAGTTAGAACGAGCGACTCTGCCGACGCACTGATTTCTGTAGATCGAATTCTCGGACTTGAGGAGTACGTTCAGCAGCTTGTTAAAGAACAGGTTCATCATGAGCTACAAAAAATTACTGCACGTACTGGGACTTCTTTAAATCCTAAAAGCCATAAAATTTGAATAATAGAAGGATCGTTGACTATCCCTCAACTTTTGTCTACCGTCTTGCCGATTTCCGCCGTTGCTCTACCATCACTGCCCCTAGAACTAAGCCGTTCGTTCGATTTAGAAGACCTGGAACAACTAGCACCCTCAATTCAAAATATAGGTATCTTGGAGCCTATTTCAATACAATTGTCAGCATTGATTGATGGATGATGCACAAAAGCAATAACCCCACACTATTTTTTGTACAGTGCGGGGTTTTCCTTATTAATTCTCTTTTTTCAAGACATCCATTCTCCGATACCATGCCAAGCGCATTCGAGTTCGCGCTGGTCGTATTCTGGTACTTGCTTGGCTGCCCAAAGCATTAGGTTGTAACCGCCATTAGTGTTCAGCCGTTCTCCTATCTCTCTGACTCGGACTCGGTTTTTCCCCAGGAAAACTTCTCGATCTTCACTGCCTCTTGGAATCTCGCATATTCGACTCATTTCTTGAAGCTCTTTGACCAGCCCTGGAATTGCATTAATTTCTTCAACGGTTGTACCAGCGTAGACAGAAATCACATTGGGATTGTAGACAAACATTTTTCCCCGCTTTTGCTAACGTCACTTACTTTACTTCTGGCGGATGCTGATTCAATCTTTAAAAGTTAGCTCTTTTATTGCTGCAATGAGAGGCTTCCCGCCAATTATAATCTAACTCCACATTTTCAGCCCATACTAATAACGACCAAAGAACTGAAGAATGTATGGTACAGCCGTGGATATCTGGAGAAGTAGATACTTTTTAGTGGCATTTTTACGCTTCCAGCAAGAGTAGAGTGCAAATTGTACGCTACAACTCAATCCACAAATGTTGTTCGCCTGATAAGGGTTTTTCCCTTATCCTCTATGTCTTCCCCCTTTTTTGTATCGAATTGCGATCGATGAAGGACAAAACCAATGGATTTT
>DATNPC010000892.1:0-7304 GCA_036703375.1 Allocoleopsis sp. | reverse complement strand
TTCTCTACGTCATGCCATTGAGCGACAGTCAATCCAGCAGCCAGAGCAAACTGTTGAGAAAAAGCGACTCGGGATTACCAGGATGAAAGTTCGTCACGCATCTGGGAAAGCGCATTTAGCGATCGATCGCCCGCGCACTAGTAGGCAGCACAAGCAAGCCGAAGCAGCACTGGTAAGACGAGAGCGTCTCCTGGGTGGCGTTGCAGCCGCCATGAGGCAGTTTCTCCTAACTACTGATTATCGGGTAGCCATGACGCGATCGCTAACCGTTCTAGGAGCATCCACTGACGTAGACCGGGTGTATATCTTTGAAAATCACGTTGATGCAAAAACCCATGAACTGTTAACGAGTCAACGCTTTGAGTGGGCAAAAGAGCAGGCCGCGAGTCAGGAACATCCCGAACTCCAGAATCTTGCTTACGCAGCTCATTTACCGTGCTGGTACGAACGCTTGGTCAGGGGTCAACCGGTCAAAGGATTAGTGCGAGATTTCTCTCCAGTCGAACGAGCAATCTTCGAGCCTCAGAACATCTGCTCTATCTTGGTTGTACCGGTCATGACTCAAGACAAGTTGTGGGGTTTTATCAGTTTTGCTGACTGTCACTCAGTGCGTCAGTGGACCCCACAAGAAGAATCCATTCTGACCGTAATCGCTGGTAGCCTGGGCAGCGCCATTGCCCGTGCGGCCACGGAGGAAGCACTACGAGAATCGGAGACGAAATACCGAACGCTGTATGAATCTACCAGTGCAGCCGTCATGCTGTTGGACGAAGGCAATATTCTGGATGCCAATAGTGCAGCTTTACGGATGTTTGGTTGCACGGAACTCCAGCAGCTTTGCGAGCGAGAGTCGGAGATAGAAAGAAATAGGGAAAACTGTCTTCTCGGTTCTCCTATTCCCCCTAGAGTACGAACGGCTGGGTTCGCCGTCTCTCACCCGTTCAGCTTCTCGCCTCCAGTCCAGCCCAATGGTCGAGAGTCTCTCTCCCTGGCCAACGAGTACATTGCCACAGCCTTATCCGAGGGCAGTTGTCGCTTTGATTGGGTTTACCGTCAGCGCAACGGTGACGATTTTCCGGCTGAAGTCACGCTCAGTGCGATCGCATTGGGCAACCGTAAAGTCTTGCAAGCCGTCATCTACGATATTACAGAGCGCAAAGCGACGGAGCTACAGCTCATGCAAGCCAAAGAAGCGGCAGAGGCTGGGAGTCAAACCAAGTCGGAGTTTCTGGCAACCGTGAGTCACGAACTTCGTACACCCCTCAATGCGATATTGAACCTCTCCCAGCTACTGAGACAAGAACTGTTTGGCACTCTCAACGATAAACACCAAGAGTACATTACCTGTATTCACAACAGTGGGGAACATCTCCTCGCACTGATTAACGATATTCTCGACCTCTCGAAAGTGGAAGCTGGCAAAGAGCAGCTGTGTTTTGCACCTTTAGAACTCAGGGAATTGTGCGAACACTGTCTATCAATGGTTCGAGAGCAAGCTCATGAACGAGGATTACAGCTCAATCTTCACCTTGACTCGCAAGCTCTTCTTTGTATTGCCGATGAGCGGCGATGTAAACAGATGCTACTGAACTTGTTATCGAATGCGGTTAAGTTCACGTTGGTGGGTGAAGTGACATTAAGGGTGAAGAAGCTACCGCAAGAAATTGCCTTCGCCGTGGAGGATACAGGAATTGGGATTCCCACCGAGCAGCTGCCACTGCTATTTGAGCCATTTTGTCAACTCGATAGTGGCTTAAATCGAAAGTTTCCGGGTACGGGTTTAGGCTTAGCTTTGACGCGGAGTTTGGCTCGGCTGCATGGTGGAGATGTCACGGTAGAGTCAAGGCTCGGTCAAGGCAGTACGTTTATCTTGCATCTGCCCAATTTGCCCTCTGAAGAATTGCTACCAACAGCGCCCCAGATGGCAGGGAACAACGACGGGCAAAGGCATTCGCTCGGTACAAGAAGTCGCATTCTAATTGTCGAAAATGATGAGAATGGGGCGATGTTGGTGAAAAATTATTTACAAGCGATCGGTCATGAAGTCAAGCATTTAAGCCATAATCTGGGGTTTCTCGACTCGGTACGAGCCTTTAAGCCGCACTTGATTTTGATGGATGCGCGGTTGCGAGAAGATTGTACGGGGTTCGATTTGCTAGCGGCCCTCCGTCGGGAACCAGAGATGAAGAATTTAAAAGTAGTCATGGTCAACCCAGCAATGGCTATAGCCGGGAATTCCCAAGGCGACAGCTTCACGTCACGGGAACGTTGTCTAGCAGACGGTGCTGATGATTGCCTGAGTAAGCCCATTGGTATTGCTCAGCTAGAAGCAATTTTACTCCGGTACCTATAACAGAAAGAAACAGCGTGTACGCCTCGGATTAGCATGGAGAGTGGGAGACCAACCCTGCGTTTTGCTTGAATAGAGTGAAGTGGTGGTTGGAGTAGCTTTGGGAGAGAGAAATGTCTAATTGGCAGCGACCTATTTTAGTAGGAGGAGTTGGTCTATCGTTTTCGCTCTGGGCATTGCAGAGCTTGCATCACTCCGTCGCTCAACTGGGTGAATTCGGTGTAGTGGGAGCCATCGCGCTGGGTACGGGTTTGTTGTTGTTCCAGAAAAAGATTGTTAAGAAAAGCGATGTTTCGTTAACAACATCCCCCGTCGATCGCGCAACAGTCGAAAAAGCGATCGCGCAAGCCGAAAGCCTGATTAATTACCTTGAAACTGAGACAGAGAATCACGATGCAATTGCTCAGCTACGGCAACGCGCTGCTCAATTGAAAACCGAGTTAGATCGGCAGGAAATACAAGTCGCTGTCACGGGTGGCAAAGGTGTTGGGAAAACAAAGTTGATGCAAGGGTTGGAGTCAACCTGGTTGCTTCAACAGCAGCAATCGATCGGTTTGAAGGAGACACCCGCTTTGTTTGTGAGTGCCGAGGCTGATGCGGAGGCAGAAACGACTGCTAAGGAAATTGCTCTGGCAGCGGATTTAGTGTTATTCGTAACAGCTGGCGATTTAACGGAGACAGAGTTTCAATTCTTGCAGCAACTGAAAGCCGCGTCCCAACGAATTATGCTGGTATTCAACAAGCAAGACCAGTATTTGCCAACTGAACGAGCCTTAGTGTTGCAACAGTTGCGGCAGCGCGTGGCAGGACGATTGAGCGCAAACGATGTAGTTGCGATCGCATCTGCTCCCGCACCCGTGAAAGTCCGTCAGCATCAATCTGATGAGTCGGTACAGGAGTGGATGGAACAACCCTCGCCCGAACTCTCCGCACTGAGCGAACAGTTAACTCAAATTCTGGCTCAAGAAACTCAACCGTTAGTTTGGGCAACGACGATGAGAGCGGCTGTAGCGCTGAAAGCTGAGGCGAAGCAGGAGTTAAATCGGGTCAGACGCGATCGGGCTTTACCGATTATCGAGCAGTCTCAGTGGATTGCCGCCGCCGCCGCATTTGCGAACCCAGTTCCAGCGCTCGATCTCCTGGCAACGGCAGCGATTAGCGCTCAACTAGTTAAGGATTTGGGTGAGATTTATCAGCAGAAGTTTTCTCTCCAACAAGCCCAGGCTGCTGCTAAAACATTGGGCGGTTTAATGCTGAAGTTGGGTTTGGTTGAACTGTCTACGCAAGCAATTGGCAGCATTCTCAAGGGTAATGCGTTTACCTATGTTGCAGGTGGAGCCGTACAGGGGGTTAGTGCAGCTTACCTCACCCGATTAGCTGGTTTAAGTCTGATCGAGTACTTCCAAGAACAGGAAGTCAGTGCCAATGAAGCTACTGGACAACCGTTTAATCTCGATCGCTTAGGCCAAAAACTGCAAGCGGTGTTCCAGCAAAATCAACGGACGGCTTTCTTACAGGGATTTGCCCAACAAGTGGTGGGGTATCTTACTCCCAAATCGCGACAGCCTGAAGTCATAGCCAATCAGAGTTGATTCCCCTATTCGATCGCCCCGAGTAATTCTCACTAGTTGGAAAAGCTGGGGCGATCGTACATTCTACTCGTCAGGTACACGAAGAAATTATTCTTCAAACTCAGCTCAAGCAGAAACACTGACTTGATTGAGCAACAAAGCAGAATACTCAGATATGGGAGAAAAATTTCAGGCGGGACTGAAGGTAGAAGTCTAAAACCTTCTGGGTGTAGGAAGCGATTGCGTCACTGTTATATTGATTAGCGTCACCCGTCATCCACCAAGACGCTGCACGTTTCACGGCTACAGACTCTTTGTTCCCACTTTCGCTGTATTGTTCGCGCAGCACATCGCGCATTACGCAGACTAAGATTGCACGGGCAGTGACGGGACTAAACTCAAATTGCGCTGGCGTCAGTTCTTTTCCCGCACATTGTTGAGACCAACGAGGAATATTATCTGCTTTGACTTGCCATTCACTGTAGAGTCCATCATCTGCCGTACCCGTTTGCGGTGCCGCTTTTCGTAGCGCTTCCACCAACGCTCCCACTTGAGCATCGGAAATCTGAGTAGAAGAAGACGAGGATGCTGTAGTTTGACTGGAAGGTACAGAAGTGGGTTGAGGCTGAGTAGCGGCGGGTGGTTTTGCGGGAGTAGTGGATTGCTGAGCTTGAGGATTACTACGTTGCTGCTGATAGAAGCTCAAAACTGTCTGAACGTAGGAATTGGTGGGAGCATTGTTGTATTGATTGGGATCGCCAGTCATCCACCAGGAAGCAGCACGTTGCACGGCAACAAATTCGTTATTGCCACTGGCACTGTACTGTTCGCGCAGCACGTCGCGCATGACGCAGACTAAAATTGCACGGGCAGTTACAGGGCTAGACTCAAATTGTGTTGTTGTCAGTTCCCTACCAATACATTGCTTAGACCAACGGGGAATGTTTTCCGGTTTAATTTGCCATTCACTGTAGAGTCCGTCATCTACTGTACCCGTTTGCGGTGCTGCCTGTCGTAGGGCTTCTACTAAGGCTCCCACTTGAGCATCCGAGACTTGGGCATTTACGGGTAATGTCCAAAGTCCAGCACTCATGATGAGAGTGCTGAGCAATAACCGTCTAGCTTGCTTAACTAACTTTGAACTCATTGACGTAACTCAGATGTTATTTGATTTTTTAGACAGACTTTTAGCATATTCTCTGCCCAAGATTTATCTCTCCCAGGTCAGTTGCGCTGTGTTTGACAGCTCTAACTTAGGGGATAGCTAGAGAGATAGTTCCAAACCTTCAAGGTGCTGTCCGGACATATTTATCGGCATTCTGTTGTAATAGCTAATGGGAGCAATCCGCCCATTGGGTTGAGGAGGACTTATCATGAAAAGCAACACTCGTTAGCCAGCAAAAACATTTAATGCGATCGCTCGCTTAGACCTGACTCACGCTCAAATGTTCCCCCAAGCAAACTCCTGAAGCAGGAAATCTATTAAGATAAGATGCTGTTTGCACAGTAGGGCGTAGTGTATTACGAGAAAGTGTGTCAAACGTGCGTCAGTCCTAGTAGAGTTATTCGCAGTGGGTAAAGCCGTATCCACTCTCCGAACCCTATCGATCTAAATACAGCCGTACTAGAGGAGCAACAACATGCGCGATCGGTTTCAGAAGCTTCAACTCATCAGCTTACCTTCTGGACTGTTCAGAAATTTGACGCTAATGACCGCAGGCGGCGTTGTGGTGATAGCGGCAGTATTGGGGATTGGCGCTTTGCAACAAGGCTCTCGCTTGTTTGAAAAACTTAATGCTCTGTTTAACACCTCATCTAAACCAGAGGTTGACGTCCGCTCCATTATTATTCGTCAAGTTCACGAAGCCAGCGAACTGACGACGGCTATCTTTACGATGGAATCTGTCGTTCCGACTCGTCAGGAGAGACGGTTGGGTGGGTACACCCTTGGTGCAACCACTCTGCTCTACATTGCCCACGGACAGGTGAGGGCTGGAGTTGACTTAAAGGATTTACAACCTAACGACGTGCAGGTTGTCAACAATACAATCCAGCTTCAGCTACCACCACCGCGTATCCTAGATAGCAAGATTGACGTCAATCGATCGCAAGTCTACGACTACGACCGGGGATTCTTGGGTTTAGGCCCTGATGTCGGACCGCAATTACAAACGCTGGCTCAACAAGAAACCCTAAAGAAAATCGTAGCAACCGCTTGTAGCGAGGGCATCTTGACGCAAGCGAACGACCGAGCAGAACTAGTGGTCGAAAAATTGCTGAATACAGCAGGGTATAAAGACGTTGAGGTGAGAACTCAATCACCTCTACCGGGAACTTGTATGCCAGAGTCAGTTCGTCCAACGCCTTCACCTCTGCTGCCGACTACTCCAGGAGGAGCGAGCAATCCTTCTACTGGGCTGCCAACTAAGCCTGAAGCAGTAAGGCCGTGAGATACGCTGCCCTTGTATGTAAGAAAGCTGGTTTAGGCTAGTGGGAAGACGGGCGGACAAGGGGAATGATTATGGAACTTCAAAAACTGAACGGTGATATTCCGTTTGATATCATCGCCCAAGACAGGAATGGGAAAACCATTTTATTAGTTGAGGTGAAAGCGAGACACCTCGAAAATCAGCAACACAAAGATTGGTTTATTGAGAAAGTTAAATCGTATCTACAAGCGACGAACACACAGATTCCCTTCGCTATGTTGGTTGACCTTGAAGATATTCAGATTTTTAGATGTGACGTTCTCAATTGGTCTGAACCGATTAGCCAGATTAAAACTATCGATGTGCTGAGCCATTATGAACCCAAGTACGGAAAAATAAGAATATTTCATCATTACCTGGAAGGGCTAGTTGAAGCATGGTTACGGGATTTAGCTTATCACTGGAAGTCTAAAGAACCCCCAGCATCAAATCAGTTATCCGCAATTGGTTTGTTGCAGCAACTTGAAGATGGAACTACTTATTCTGGGACAGTGCTGAGTGGTGAGACTGTATATTGAAACTAACTTCTTGATGAGCATTGCTACAGGACGCGACTCTCAAGCCTATAACTTGCTCTCAACACCACCCTCATCAGTCCAGATTGCAATACCTAGTATTTGCTGTATGGAAGCCCTCTCAGCGCTAGAAGATGAACTGAAGCGCCGCAACCGATTTGAGAACGATCTGAATCTGCAACTGAGCCAATTGCGGCGAGATGTTACTTCACCTTATGCTCAATCTCTCCTTTCCCATTTAGCTCAGTCAGTAATTGAAAATCGGGGACTGCTTAACGATGTCAAAGAACGTCTATTCCAAGCTCTCGATCGCCTTGCTGCCAACGCTGAGATAATTCCCTTAACTGCTAATATGCTTCAGGCTAGCTTGACTACAGAT
>DATNPC010000891.1:0-16366 GCA_036703375.1 Allocoleopsis sp. | reverse complement strand
TCTTTCCCAACCAATCTCACCTTCTGAGCTAACCCCAACAACTGGAGGAACTGAATCGTCATCCAAGTGATGTCGATTTCCCACCATTTCATGCCGTGTCGAGCTGAATACTGATAGGCATGGTGGTTATTGTGCCAGCCTTCACCGTAAGTGACTAGAGCAACCCACCAGCAATTTTTTGAGTGGTCGTTTGACTCGTAAGTTTGGTAGCCAAACTTATGGGTTGCACTATTGACGAACCAGGTGCAGTGAAACACGATGACGATCCGGGCAAAAATTCCCCAAACGACGAACGGCCAACCGCCCAACCAGTAGAGAATTAAGCCCAGAACGACTTGAATGGGAACAAAATACTTTTGAAAAAACTGATAAACAGGGTCATCTGAAATGTCTTTGGTAAAGCGAGGAACGTCTGTATCAGCTGGGATATTATGCAGCATCCAACCCATGTGGCTCCACCAAAACCCTCGGTTGGAGTCATGAGGATCGGGTTGGGTATCGGAATGCAAATGATGGATACGATGTAACCCAACCCATTGAATAGGACCGCCTTGGCAAGCTAAGGTGCCGCAGAAAACCAGGAAGTATTCTAACCACTTGGGAGTTTGAAAACTCCGGTGAGTCACCAAGCGGTGATATCCTAGCGTAATCCCTAAACCACCAGTGACCCAGTGGAGAAAGAGTGCTAATCCTACAGCGTTCCAACTAAAATTGCTGGGTAATAGGGCAAAAAGCGCTCCGATGTGTAACACCGCCATGTAAATGATGGTGACCCAATCCGGGCGTAGGGGCGAAGCTTGCTTCGCTTGTTCTGTATTCGGGGTGGCGATTGTCATCTGTTACCTTAACTTAAATGGTGCAATCTAATCTGTTATTATTGAGAGCTTTGATTGTTGGATTTTACCGTTTGGATTGACGAAAAAGTGCCGACTTCAAAACTCAAAAATTGTAGATTGATTGATTAATGGACAGCCATCAGCAGCTGCAAGAAGCAGAAAAAGCACTAGTTCCGATTTTTTATGGAATTGACGCCGCAGTCAAGCAAAATCTCAAAAAAGTCCTGAATGCCTTTCGTCAACATCGAGTCGGCGTTCACCACTTTGCCGGTGTGAGCGGTTACGGTCATGACGATTTAGGCCGCGAAACGCTAGACAAGGTATTTGCTGATGTCGTAGGAGCTGAAGCCGCTGCGGTACGAGTGCAGTTTGTTTCAGGAACTCACGCGATCGCTTGTTGCCTGTTTGGTGTGTTACGCCCCGGAGACGAGATGTTAGCGGTGGTGGGTGCTCCCTATGACACTTTAGAAGAAGTCATTGGCTTACGCGGTCAAAATCAAGGTTCTCTTAAAGAATTCGGCATTCGTTACCGCGAGTTACCCCTGACACCCTACCAAACCGTCGATTGGCAAGCTTTAAGCCAAGCTGTAGGCGAAAACACTCGCCTGGTACTGATCCAACGTTCTTGTGGCTATTCTTGGAGATCGAGCCTCTCCATTACTGAAATTGAAAAGATCGTCCAGATGGTCAAGCAACAAAATCCCGATACCATCTGTTTTGTGGATAACTGCTACGGCGAGTTTATCGAAGATCGGGAACCGACAGCGGTTGGTGCTGACCTCATGGCAGGTTCACTGATTAAAAATCCTGGCGGCACCATTGTTCCCGCTGGTGGCTACGTTGCTGGACGCGCTGACTTAGTCGAAGCCGCCGCTTGCCGTCTCACAGCACCGGGAATCGGCAGTTCGGGAGGCGCGACGTTCGATCAGAATCGCCTGTTGTTTCAGGGGCTATTTCTGGCTCCTCAAATGGTGGGAGAAGCGATGAAAGGAAATCATTTAACGGCTTATGTTTTCCACCAACTCGGCTATCCCGTCAATCCCGAACCAATGGCACCTCGCCGCGATGTGATTCAGGCGATTCAATTAGGGTCCCCGGAGAAACTGATTGCCTTTTGTCGAGCAATTCAGCAGCATTCGCCTGTGGGTTCCTACCTCGACCCAGTCCCCGCAGAAATGCCCGGTTATGAGAGTCAGCTGGTGATGGCTGGAGGAACGTTTATCGATGGCAGCACTTCAGAGTTTTCGGCGGATGGTCCGTTGAGAAAACCCTACATTGCATTTTGTCAAGGGGGAACGCATTGGACTCATGTAGCGCTTGCCCTAGAAGCGGCGATTGAAGCGGTTGGTTGCGCCTAGCGCTTAGAACGCCGGTTCAGTCATCTTTTACAGTGAGCAGTGAGCAGTGAGCAGTGAGCAGTGAGAGGAGAGTTCACAACGAAGGAAGGAAAATTGAGCTTACTCCTTCTGACTTCTGCCTTCTGCCCTCTGTCCTGTTTTCAAGAGAGCGCCTTCTACTGAAACCAGTAGGATGGGGTGTAGCCAGGGAGAGCTTCTTGCGCGATCGCATGACCGATTGAGTCAGGATTCGTTTCCAAAATATACTCAATTCCCCAGTGAACGTAACTTTCTACGTGCAAGCGTAGCTCTAGGGAACGATACGGAATTTTCTCCTTAGCGGGTCGGGTTGGCTTGTCTTCAGTGGGTGGAAAGAATCCCTGAAGTCCGCTCATTACGTAGTTAACTAACTTCTGACGCTGCTCGGGGTTAGCAAATATCGTTCGGTAGGGTTCTTGTGGATAAAGCTCTAGAGCGTTGTCGATCTCTTCGTTGACTAATTCCAGTCCTAAGTTCACGGTTTTTTGGGACATAGTTTTAGAAATTTTTCATAGCTTGAAATCGATGAACCCTGAACTGGTGCTGGTCTAGGTGGAGAGAGCTTTTTCGGAGGAGATGGAAATTATTCAGCAGGCTTTCTCCGAGCACCGATCGACCGTTTTAGACTCGCACCAACTGCTTTTGGTATCTTCAAGCACTATTCTTGTGGCTCTGGAGTCAAACTAGAGAGCCGGGACGGCTAGATTGCTTCCTAGCCTGTTCATCATCCTAAAGATATATCCTCAAGGTGAAAAATTTGGGGAAGAACTGGCAACGAATGGAGTGTTTTTTGTGAAGAAGAATTAAGAGCTGGGTTTGAGGCGATAGCCAACGCTGTGTACTGTCTCGATCAAATCGTTCGGAGCGCCTACAGTTCTGAGTTTGTTCCGTAAGCTTTTAATATGAGCTTTGACTGTATCTTCGGAGGGAGGAGCATCCAACGACCATACGTGTTCGATAATTAAACTGCGGCTAAGGACTCGCCGACCATTGCGTAAGAAAAGCTCTAAGAGAGAGTATTCTTTGGGAGTTAGACGCAGCGGTTGGGTCAAGTAGGTTACTTCATAAGTACTGGGGTTGAGCCTTAAACCATCCCACTCCAGTACGGGCGAAGCGGACGCTGTTCCTCGACGCAGCAGAGCGCGAACGCGAGCGAGTAACTCGGGTAGATCGACGGGTTTAACGACGTAATCATCGGCTCCTGCATCTAATCCACTGACTTTGTCCGTGCTAGTGTCGCAGGCTGTAATCATGAGAATAGGGACACTGTAGCCAGATGAGCGTAGACGTTTACATAGGCTCACGCCGTCTAGCTTCGGCAGCATCACGTCTAGGAGAATTAAGTCATAATCTACCACTCTGGCTTGAGTCCAAGCGATTTCTCCCTCGTGGACAACATCAACAACATACCTCTGGTCAGTTAAGGCTTCTGATAGAGCTTCAGCCAGACTGACATCATCTTCTACCAGCAAGATTCTCATTAATAGAGCCGGGTTGGAATCTTGAAAGTCAAAAATTTATAAGGGAAACGGACTCTCACAGGTTCCCTCTGAAAAAATAGGATTGTTTAACATTATTACTTGACAGTAGACAGAAATTAAGCAAAAACGCATTTATCTACCAAAAGGTAGATATAAACTCTGAGTCAGGGCTTCAATGAGGGCGATCGGACAGGTGGGTCATACCATTTTGGATGCAGGATTTTGAAAGCATTGGTAGGAGGTAGTTTCAGAGCGTTAAAGGCGACACCCCTAAATCCAAATGGTTGTAAAACGGCTAGTTTGAGGGAGGACGATAACATACTGCTGGAAGCTAGGCACGACTGTCGCTTTTTCAGTCTCGACACTGTTTCAACGGGTTCGAGGTATCGAATTGCTGGCTGGTTAAAGCATTTTTAAGTTAATAGTTCCTCCTTGAGGTTATTGCCAAGTCACTCACCAGATAGTGGCAATCTTCCATCAAGAAAATGCAGACGAATGGGCAATTACAAATTCATCATTAGTCACGGATTCGGCTTGGCATTATTCCTGCTGGGCAGTACGATCGCACTTTCGTATGGAACCCTGAGGGGAGCGCCTTGGGCACTGAACCACCTCAACTTGCTCGATCTACAACAGACATTCGCGATCGCAAACGGGATCGGCGTAGTACTACTGTGTGGGATTTATTTTCTGCTTTGGCGATCGCTAGCCCACTCTCAACGCTCCGAGGAAGCATTGCGCGAGAGCTACAAGCAGCTAGCAACTATCTTGGATAACTCACCCGTTGGATTCTATCTCAAAGACCTTCAAGGTCGATACTTAATGCTCAATCGGCAACTCGAACGACTCACGGGCTTAAAAAAAACAGAGATTATCGGCAGTACCGACTACGATATTTTCCCCGAGGAGATAGCCGAGCAATTATGGAGAAGCGATCGCGCTGTCTTGCCAACGGGAGAAATTGTAGAACAAGAGCAAGTTTTTCAAGTCGATCGGGAGACGTACACCTTTATTACGAGCAAGTATCCACTCCACGATCCCGCTGGGAAAGTTTACGCCATTTGTGGAGTGTTTACCGACATCACAGAGCGTAAGCAGGCAGAGCAAGAACGCGATGCGCTACGGGCGGCTTCGCAGCGCTTTTTTGACCTGTCGCTAGATATGATGGCAATCGGCAACATCGACGGTTACTTTCTCCATCTAAGTTCGGCGTGGGAGAGAACGTTGGGCTTTAGCCTTGAAGAATTAACCCAACTCCGCGCGATCGAGCTGGTTCATCCCGATGATGTGGCAGCGGCTGAAGCGGAAATGGCAAAATTAAGAGCTGGCATACCGATTACTCAAAGCGAAAATCGCTATCGGTGTAAGGACGGTTCCTATAAATGGCTGTCTTGGAAAGCGGTACCGTTTCTGGAAGAAGGATTGATTTATGGGGTTGCCCGCGATAGTAGCGAACGCAAGCAGGCAGAGGAAGACTTGCGCCAGGTGAATGAACGTTTAGAAAGCCGAGTCGCCGAACGTACAGCCGCGCTTCGGAAAGTCAATGAGAAATTAATCCAGAAAATTGCCGAACGTCAGCAGATGGAACTTGCCCTGAGCAAGAGCGAATTGCTGTATCGCACTCTCGTCGAAACCATTCCTCACGGCATCCAGGAGATCGATCGCACGGGTATCATCACCTTCGGTAATTCCGCATTCCACACCATGCTGGGCTACGTGCCGAGCGAACTTTTCGGTAAGCCCTTATGGGAGTTAATCCCCGAGTTTGAGCAAGCGACTCTAGCGGAATATTTAGCTGAGTTGGTGCAAGAGCAATCCTCACAAGTTCCTTACCTGGGGCAAATTTGGACGAAGGACGGTAATCTTTTAGATGTTCAGGTGGACTGGAACTACAAGCGAGGCGAGCAGGGAGAAGTAACTGGCTTTATCTCCGTCATCACCGACATTACAGAACGCAAACAGGCAGAGGAAGCGCTACAGGCAACCCAGCATCTGATCCAGCAGATTGCCGATACCACTCCCAGTCTGCTCTACATCTACGATCGCCTAGAAGACTGTCATATCTACGCCAATCGCCAAACAGAGGAGTTTTTCGGTTGTAGCTTCGCCGAAATGCGGGCGAAGGGTTCGCAGTTTTTTGTGGACGTGCTCCACCCTGATGATTTAGCTCGGTTGGCGCAGTTTAAAGAACGATTAGCGATCGCAAAAGATAATGAGGTGATTGAGAGCGAATACCGCCTGAGAAATGCTGTGGGCGAGTGGTGCTGGATTCACAATCGATCCGTTGTATTTACCCGAACAGCTGAGGGTGTACCCCAACAGATACTCGGCACAGCGACAGATGTCACAGAGCGCAAGCAGACAGAGGAGGCGCTACGAGTGAGCGAAGAGCGCTTACGCAAAGCTCTGGAAGCTGCTCATATGGGCATCTGGGATTGGAATATTCTGACCGGGGACATGGCTTGGTGTGCCAACTCTGAACAGTTGTTGGGTGTAGCCATGGGGAACTGCAACAGCAGCATGCATGACGTTTTTATTAATCGGATTCATCCAGACGATCGCGATCGCGTGATTCAGAAAGTACAGCGTATCCTCCAGTTAGGGGAGGATTATGAGGACGAGTTTCGCATTCGCTTACCGGACGGCGCGGTTCGTTGGTTAGAAAGCCTCGGTCAAGTGTTTTATGACGAAACCGGTCGTCCTGTCCGGATGGCGGGGTTAGACATGGATATCACAGCCCGCAAAAAAGCCGAGGCCGCGCGGCAAAAAACCGAACAGCTCTACCGTACCCTCGCCAGCAATTTCCCGAATGGTGTCTGTGCTTTATTCGATCGCGATTTACGCTACACCTTGGCGGAAGGAAAGGGATTAACCGAAATGGGTTTTTCTAAAGAGTTATTGGAAGGAAAAACGGTTGCCGAAATTTTCCCACCAGATGTCTGCCAAGTCCAAGAGTCAGCGTATCGAGCCGCACTCGCCGGTCATTCCACAGTTTGCGAACTGGTTTATGGCGATCGCTTCTACTTACTGCATGCACTTCCCGTGAGGAACGAGCAAGGAGAAATTGATGCTGGAATGTCTATTTCGCTGGACATTACTAAGCGCAAACAAGCTGAACTCGATTTGCTTCAAGAGCGCAATTTTGTCGCGGCAATCCTCGATACAGCAGCGGCGTTAATTGTTGTTCTCGACCCACAAGGAAAAATCCTTCACTTTAATCGCGCTTGTCAGCAAACCACTGGGTATTCAGCTACAGCAGTTAAAGGCCATTATATTTGGGATTTTTTCCTAATTCCTGAAGAGATCGAAGCCGTTAAGGCAGTTGTTCAAGAACTCCAATCGGGTCAATTCCCCAACCAGCACGAAAATTATTGGGTTGCGAGGACTGGCAATCGCCGACTGATTTCTTGGTCGAATACCGTGCTGCTCGATACGGACAAATCGGTTCGGTTTATTGTCTGTATTGGAATTGACATTACCGAGCGAAAGCAAGCTGAAGAGGTACGTCGAGCCTTAGAGCGGGAGCAAGAACTCAGCGAGCTGCGGCTTCGATTCTTTTCGATGGCCTCTCATGAATTTCGGACTCCGCTGAGTACTATTTTAATGTCAGCTCAGATTCTCGCTTCTTCGCAACAAGAGTGGTCGGAGGAAAAGAAACTCCGCAACATTCAGCGGATTGAATTGGCGGCTAAAAGTATGCGGCAAATTCTCGAATATATTTTGACGATTAATCGAGCCGAAACTGGAAAGTTAGAATGTAATTGGAGTCAGTTCGATCTCAATCAGTTTTGCCGTCGGTTTGTGGAAGAGATGCAACTGAATGCTGGCTCTCAGCACAAAATTGATTTCATCCAGCACGGCAATTGCGATCGCGCTTATCTGGATGAAAAGCTGCTGCATTCTATCCTGGCTAACTTACTCACGAATGCCATTAAATACTCCCCCGAAGGAGGTAAAATTAAATTCAAATTGACCTGCGAGCCAAAAGAACTGACGTTTAAAATTTGCGATCGGGGAATTGGTATTCCTCAATCAGAACAACAGCAGATATTTGATGCTTTTCATCGGGCTAAAAATATTGGTTCTATTCCGGGTTCGGGGTTAGGTCTAACAGTCGTCAAAAAATGTGTAGAGGTTCATGGGGGAAGCATCAGCGTAACGAGTCAAGTTGGTGTTGGCACAACGTTTATCGTTAAAATTCCGGTCAAATCGAGTTTGGGATAAAAAGTAAGCGATCGATTCCTAGCAAATCCATAGTGCGACCCTTGAGATCATGTCTGTAAAGAAAACCATATTATGCGGGAAGTTTGTAGTGAGGACTTTAGTCCTCTGGAGAGCGGGCGCTGAAGCGCTCACTACAAACATGCTGTTATGAAGGGTAATCAGCAGGACATGATTGGATTCGTGAAGCAAGCCGGTTAATTGGTAATTAGCTGAGAGGGATTCACGCGCCATAACAGCTCTAACCCAGAGGCTGGCATGGTGAGATACAGCACATCACCAGCGCTCAGGCATGTCTCTAAGACATCCCAACCATGCAGAGTTTGACAGTTGGTTTCGATATACAATGGGACGAAATCAGCATCCATTGCCATCTCTTTGACGCGGCGTCCGCAGAAGGGATGTCCCGGCGTAATCATCGTAGCTAACGCTACCCAAAGCGTGTCGCCAGTCATGCCATTGCCCAAAACCCGTCCTCCCAAAGCCGCCGCCGCGAAGGACGGAGTGGCGATTTCTGCCGGACACAACACGGCTTCAAATTCAAATACCTGATGCACCATTTGAGAAAACTGTGGGTCTTGATTACGCACCACCACGGGTAATTTAGGCGCAAGGCTTTTAGCACTCAGGGCAACTTCTAAGTTGATCGTGTCATCGCTAGTCACAGCTAAAAGCGCTTCTGCTCGTTGAATGTTAGCCTGGGTTAGCGTCGTCGATAAACTGGCATCCCCAATAATGACTGGAATTCCTAAAGCACGGGCAATGTTGAGGAAGCGGTTATTGATATCGCGCTCGATCGCGACTACTTCGTGTCCGTGGCAGTGAAGTTGGTTGATGATTTGAACGCCCATACCGCCTAGCCCGCAGACAATGTAGTGATGTCGTGCGGGTACTCTAGCCGCATCCCAAAACTCTTTGAAGCGGCTGCCTAAGACAAAATCATTGAGCAGAGCGTAGCATATCCCAATTACGCCTGCTCCTACTAACATCATGACTACGGTAAAAATCTTAATGCTGTCAGGCGCTCGTTCTGCTACCTGTTCTTGACCACCAGCCCCCGTAATTAAACCGACTGAGAAATAAAGTGCATCAACAATATTGATATTGCGATCGCCAAAAATATAAGTCAGTGTAGCCAGGAAAATCATTCCCAACAGGGCAAAGGTCACCGCTAAGACGGGTTGGGCATGCTGTTGAAACTGTCGCAGATTGGTGAGGACTTTGATCAGTTTTCGCAGCCAGGATTGGCGACGACTGCGAAAGTTCGGCTGAGTGCCAATAATTAAGCGATCGCCTAATTCTAGCGACTGGTCATTGACCACAGCAGATACTAGATCGACTTGACCCTTCACTGGCAGATAGTAGATTAGCATGCGAGAGCGATCGTCCCACAGTTCGCTCAATCGCCGTCCCAGCCAAGGGTGATGCTCATGAATCGTTTCTTCGTAAATCGGCCAGGTTTGATTAAACAGCCGCAATTGCCCAATCGCGCGATTTCCCAGCGCCGCAAATGCAAACACGGGTGCGGCCAAAGCTGAAACGCTCAGACTAACATGGTCGATGAGGGTCTGATCTAAGCGATCGCCTAAGCTCGTGTTAAACAGGCGATTAATAATACGAATCCGAGGATTGAGTACTCGTGCCTGGGTCAGAATAGCAAGATTTAAAGCATCATCATTACTGGCGAGAACCAAGGTGTGAGCCTCCTGAATGCCAGCGAGCAAAAGCGTCGAGGCTGCCCGTAAATCTCCGACAATGATATCTGCTCCTTCATCCAGCAACGGTTTGTGATGGATGGCAATAACCGCCGCTCCCTGCTGCCTCAGTAAGCTGAATATCTTATAACCGGTGCGACCCAGTCCACAGACAATGATACGGGGTTTCATCAAATAATATCTGTTCACAGACAGAGTTCTGTCCTGTAAGAGTTAAACCCCTATTTTCAATCAAGGGTGTGAGGAGGACTGTAGCTGAGAACACCACTGATTGAAGCAGTGAGCAGTGAGCAGTGAACAGTGAGCAGTGAGCAGTGAGCAGTGACCAAGTAAAGTGTGAGGATTGAAGCCTACCTGACGTTCAAAGTTTTCCACCAAATCATACGGATTGGTTGAGAAAACCTTGAAACTTAGATAGACCAAACATCGGAAAAATCTCTCAAAAGTTGGTGGCGATATTCCCCAATTCTTGCAGCGATTTACTGATGTGACAGCTACTGTTGTGTACTTCTCATCTGCCCATGTCAGGGAGTAAGTCGGTACGATCGCTCTTAGGGAGAAACGCTGACATTCAACAAGGACTGTACTGTGATGGATGTCGATAAACTACTCAAGCGATATAGATCGGGGAAAAAAAATTTCGCATCGATAGACCTAAGTGAGGCAAACCTCACGGGCGCTCGGCTCACTGGCATTAGGCTATCTAGAGCTAATTTAACCAAAGCGAGCTTAGCAAGGGCAGACTTGAGTCAAGCCAATTTGAGCAAGGCTATCTTATGTGGAGCAAACCTGCGGGAAGCAAAGCTGATTGGCTCGAAACTCTATAAAGCCAACTTAAGTAGAGCGCGCTTGGATGGCATCGACTTCACTGGAGCAGACTTAAGAGGCGTCAATCTGGATGGAGCTCGCTTGGATAGGGCAATTATGCCAGATGGCACGCCCTACGAGCAGTGGCTGGTATTGCAACACTTTGAAGCAAAAGTTCATATGAGCGAAACCACGGCTAATGACCAATCCCTCTCTACGTCAGACAGCGTTAACGAGCAAAGCCTCGCTGTTGCCACCGTACCTGAGAGCGAGCAATCCTCAGAACCTCTAGTTTCTCGGAGATTTGCGAGGATACGATTAGCAATTCAGGGCTTTTTTAAGATAGTACCTTGGCAACCCTTCTGCTTACTTTGGTTCGGGTACTTTCTCTTCGGGCTACTGCTGGCTGCTCATAACGCTCCGTTGTTAGCGTGGATTTTAGCTTGGGCGGGTTCGCTGATTTGGGTGGTTGATGAATCGATGACTTGGTATGTCCCGATCGCGGGTGCAATTGCAGTGATGGGTTCCGTCCCTCGCTCGATCGCGTCTCTCGTAGTTTCCGCCGTCATCACGCTGGGATTAATCGGCATCATGATTTTTTTAGATTTTGGTCTTAAGAAAGCATTAAGAGAAGGGCTTTGGGTAGGAATGCTAGCATCGGCAGCGATGTTAGTAACAAGCTGGCTCTTGAATGGTGGCGAACAATTGATTGGCAGCGGCATTTTAACGGGTAATTTTCTAATGGCTTTTGCCTTATTTTTTGCCATTGCGGCAGCCATGTCTGGAACAATCACTTGGATGTCCATGGAATTGATGGGGTTTACACTGGGGCGAAATGTCCCACTGTTTGCTGTTATCACTGGACTAGGATTGTTATGCGGTTGGGCTGTGGAACAACTGTTTTAAAGGAAGTGGCAATAAAACTGAGATAAGAAATTGCGATCGCGAAACTGTTTATCAAAAAAACTTAGTTTTAACTATTCACAGGGTATATGGAAATTCATGGGATCACTAATTCACCGGATTTGATTCTCTTTGCTCAACACGGATGGGCAGATAACAGTAATGCGATCGCAACCTTATCTCGTTCGGTAGCAACCCCGAAAACCTTAGTCATTGCTCCAGATTTGGGCTACATTGCAACCTGGTTTAGGATTCAGCCGCTGATCGAGAAACTCGAACAAATTGCTACACAAATTATCGATCGATATCCGACTACACCCATCAGAATTATCGGTCATTCCATGGGTGGTTTAATTTGGCTAGAACTCCTCAACCGCCACCCCGAATGGTGGCCACTGGTAGAAGCTCTGGTGCTAGTAGCCTCTCCAATTGGAGGAGCGGATTTAGGACGAATTATCGATCCCCTAGGGCTTGGAATTGGGATAGCACGCGATTTAGGTATCAATCGCAGACCAATCGCTCAAGCTATTGCCCAAGTTATCCCAACCTTAATCGTAGCCGGTGATATTGATGGTGGCAGTGACGGTACGATTACTGTAGAATCTACTAAATTTTGCCACGCTAAGTTTATCAGTTTACCAGGCCTGTCCCATCCAGTTCTCAAAAATCACCCAACTGTCGCCGCCGTCATTCGTGATTTTTGGCTTAACCCTACAATCACAAAAGCGATCGAATCCGATATCAGTACTCTACTAATTCAGCGGTTACAGTCAGTTATGGGAATGACTGATGCTCATCGACGAGACTTTTATCGAGCAAAAGCACTGATGACATTTAAAGGTGGTGTCACTATTTTGACCTGGAAGCATCCTTTACAAATCAATCATGTTTTTGTGGGCGATTGTGAGAGTCAATGCCTTTATGCAGGTTTTGTCGGTTTACTACATGCACAAAGTTTGCATAAAACTCTTGAAGAAATACAGAGGGAGTACAACGAACATCTTTTACCTCTATAGTAAGTCTAAATGATTCGTGAAATTCTCTCTTCTCTCTCCGCGTTCTCTGCACCTGGAGTGGTTCGTTATTGCTCCTAACTCAAATAGACTTACCTATAATACCGATATTACTCCTCAATTTTTTCCAGAGAATCAGGCTTGTGAGCAGCTTCTTTTCCTGTTTTATCGCTTTTGACAAGGTATTCAGGATTTTCTTTTGACGCGGCGACTTGGTGTCCTTTGATATCTGTAGGTGAAGTCAGTTTCTTTTTCACTTCGCCAGTCGTTTTGCCTTGTGAAGTATTCCACTCTACCTTGTCGCCTTTGTTTAACTTATCAGCCACTGTTTACTCCTGTTTAATTTTTTAGCTCAGCTTACTATGACAGTATGTCGGCTGTTGGAAAGGCGGCCATCAGTCCGATTACAGATTGCTAGCGTTGAAGTTGACTAAAAAAATACCTCTTTTGTGAGGGGTTAGTTGTCAATCAAAGGGTTAGAGTTTGCGACTTCATGCTTTGGTGCGATCGCGCTTTTCATCTACTCTGGGTTTAGGGATGCGATCGCTTCACACATGTGAAGGTTGATAGAATACAGCATGGTAGCCTACTGCATATCCAAGCTATTCGTTGAAGTGGTATGGAAACTTCTCACGATGCCGATCGCAACCCAAAAGAGCCTGCACCACAAAAATCTGCGTCTATCGCTGACAATGAATTGAAAGCGATCGCCTACAGCATGGATGCTCTAATTCCAGGTTTTTACGCTTGGTTGGGATCGCTTCGTATCCGTATTGGTGGTAGTGAAGCTGAAGAAACCTATCCAGGAACGATACATAGTTTCGCTGGTATAGCTCTAGTATTGCCGGGTTATCGGATATTCAGTACGTATCAGGGAGACTATGACCCTTGATAAGCACACTCTTCAGGGTGTTCCCAAGATTAAATATATATAAAACATTACTAATAGCTAATTTGGAACAACTACTAATAAATACTGGCTACAGTAGAATTGGCTCTGTGCTAGTAGTTAACTTTTCAGCAATTTATGTCACTCTATAATCTTACAGAAAACCAGAAAAAATTAATAAAATGGATTGTACAAGAAATCACTAACGGAAAGTTGGATGAGGAGTTTGGCATTACTTGTACTCAGGCTGGATTGTCTATCGCTCAGTATAGAGGAGAAGCACTCCAACACTAAAATTCGCCAATAATGACAAGGTTTTCAACCTCTGCAAAATCAGCAGAGGTTGGGAAATTCGCCTTACCTCTGTTAAGCGTTTTTTTAAGTATCAATCTATTGAATTGTATTGCTCAGGAACTTTATCCATTCTGTTTCTCTCTCACCCAAGCTCGAAAAGCTCGTAAAGTTGCTGTTTCCCCATCAACTAAGCTTTGGCGAATAAACCGGGGAATAACATCTAAAGGCAGCCAAGGGAAAGTTGAACTCTGATTAACTTTTTGATACTCTGGATTGGATAGCTCTAGAACAAAAACTTCTAGTTTATTTCCGTTGTAACGCCAAAGTTCAGGGACACCAATTGCTGCATAAATGGGCTGCTTGTCTAGAGAACCACTGGTGATATCGATTTCCAGCACTAAATCTGGAGGTGGGTCATTATCCAAGTCAATCTCTTGCGTGTTTCTAACCAGTGGTTCATTTTGAATGTAGTAACAGGAGTCAGGTTCCGCTCCTTTTAACTTTTTGGCTCGCTTCAGGGTTAAAGAACCAAACTTTTTGAGATTCAGATTTAATTCATCCGCGATCGCTCTAACTAAATCATCGATAAAGCGGTTACTATTCTCATGCGGGCCTAAAGGGGTCATGATTTCTAATAATCCTTCGTTGTAAGCCAATCGCGTAGCTCTGTTATCTCCTAATTCTTCGAGTAATCGCTCAAATGTTTCCCAACTGACATTGGACAAAAGTACTCGTTGTTCAGCAATTACAGGAGTTGCTGTTTTCATAAAATTTCACCTTCCCATACTGACGCTTAAGAAAGTTATATCCCTGACGCAATAGAACTCTTGCAAAAGTCGATTTTCACCCCCCTAACCCCCCAATTCTGGGGGGAATCTGAATTCAAAGTCCCCCAAGATTGGGGATTTAGGGGGCATTATAGGATTCGTGCAAGAGTCTAATTTTTCTCACTCTTGCCTAGAAACACCATATCCCCCACCTCCAGGTGTTTCAATTGTAAATACATCCCCTGGATTCATCTCCACAACAGTCGTGCTACCTAATTCCTCCACCGTTCCATCACGGCGTTCAACATAATTCTTGCCCAATGCACCCGCTTCCCCCCCCTGCAACCCAAAGGGAGGAACGAGGCGATGACTCGATAGAATTGCTGCCGTCATGGGTTCGAGGAAACGCAGGCGACGGATAACGCCATTGCCACCACGATGAAGTCCCTTACCCCCACTATTGGGGCGAATGCAGAAATTTTCTAACAGAACTGGGAACCGCCATTCCAACACTTCCGGGTCAGTTAGGCGAGAATTGGTCATGTGAGTGTGGACGGCATCCGTGCCATCGAAATCAGCACCCGCACCCGAACCGCCACAGATGGTTTCATAGTATTGATAGCGTCCGTTGCCGAAGGTGAAGTTATTCATCGTTCCCTGAGATGCGGCCAATACTCCCAGCGCACCATACAAGGCATCGGTAATGGCTTGAGAAGTTTCCACATTTCCTGCTACTACGGCTGCTGGATAATGCGGGTTCAGCATGCATCCTTCGGGAATAATTATCTCTAAGGGTTTGAGGCAACCGGCATTGAGAGGAATATCGTCATTGACTAAAGTGCGGAAGACATAGAGGACTGCGGCTTGGCACACGGCAGCAGGGGCATTGAAATTGCTTTCTAACTGGGGAGATGTGCCAGTAAAATCAATTTTGGCACTGTGGTGAGTGCGATCGATCGCAATTGTTACCTGAATTTGACTGCCATCATCCAGCTTCGCGGTGAAGCTGCCATCCTTGAGGACTTCGATAACACGACGCACGGATGCCTCTGCATTATCCTGGACGTGACCCATATACGCTTGCACGGTTTCCAACGAGTAATGCTGCACCATCCGTCGCAACTCTTGCACGCCACGTTCGTTGGCAGCAATTTGAGCTTTTAAGTCGGCGATATTTTGCTCGATATTTCGGACAGGATAAGCGCCGGAGGAAAGCAGTTCTCTGAGTTCCTGTTCCCGGAAATGACCTTGTTCGACCAATTGGAAGTTGTCGATTAATACTCCTTCCTGATCGACGGTTGTACTATTGGGAGGCATTGAACCTGGGGTAATGCCGCCGATATCAGCGTGGTGTCCCCGCGAGGCGACGTAGAACAGGGGAACTTCCCCCTTATCCAGGGGGGGAATATCTTGTTTCATCCCCTCCTTGGCAAGGGATAAATCAGACTCCCCCCTTACCAAGGGGGGTTGGGGGGATACAAAAACGGGAGTAATCACCGTGATATCGGGCAGGTGAGTGCCGCCGTTGTAGGGATTGTTGAGAACATAGACATCTCCCGGTTTGATAGTGTCGCCGTAAGCGTCGATTAAACTCCTCACGCTTTCGCTCATCGAACCGAGATGCACGGGAATATGAGGCGCATTGGCGACTAACTCTCCCTGTTGGTCGAAGATGGCGCAAGAGAAGTCGAGACGTTCCTTGATGTTGACGGAGGAACTGGTGTTTTGCAGCGTGATGCCCATTTCATCGGCAATCGAGCGAAATAGGTTGTTGAAGATTTCTAGGAGAATGGGATCGGGTTTGGAGGAAACGAACCGCCCAGACGCGGAGGATGCAGGGGCGTGAGGGGTTGAACGGTTTAAGATGAGATGATTGCGATCGCTTAATTCTGCGTGCCAACCCGGCTCAATCACATTCGTACCCGTCGCTTCAATAATTAAAGCTGGCCCACAGATGCAATCTCCCGGTTGTAAATCGTCTCGTTTAAATACAGGTGTCTCGTGCCACCGATGTGCCGCGTACATCTGCACTGTTGTGACAGGTTGCGGTGCCGCTTCTGTTTG
>DATNPC010000890.1:0-6831 GCA_036703375.1 Allocoleopsis sp. | reverse complement strand
TCGCAGATAAGCGCAGTAGGAACAATCGTTCTACCAATAGCGATCGCGCTACTGCTGCCACTGCGCTTCAAACTTCTACATTCACTGAAGCCCAAGGATGGATGTATGGTGCCAACGGCGAGGTCATCCTAAGCAATACAGTTCCTAATGTCACGCCGCACAGCCCAACTCTGTCATCAGTTAGCTGTTCTGGTTCGTAGGCTTTTATTAGGGTGTTGAATAGACCCCATCGCATTTCTCTTGAATTTCCGCTTGAGCAACAGCAAAAGCCGATACCACGCTCTTGCAGGGCGATCGTAAAAGGTGAAAATATCTCCATACGCCACCTTCGCATTCTGATGATGTAGCCAGTGCCGTTCGGGAGTCGTGATGCACAAAAAATTGCAGATGCGCTCAATTGGCTCAGGAGTTTTCCATTCCAGGATAGAAACATGTCTCCAGATCACATGCAATTCACCCAACACAATCCCCAAAATAGTACCTAGGGGAGATATTGTCCATAACCAAGGCACAAAAATGAAATAAGGAAGAGCACCAAGCCATCCATCAATTAAAACCAGTGGATTTTTGGTTAAGACCGCATAGTGAATAAAACTACGATTCTTACCATGATGAACTAATGAATGAAACTTGCCAAAAATATGTTCGGGTACGTGATACAAGAACGTAGAGAGAAAATCTCCAATAAGAAGCAGAAGTAAAGCGACTAAAGCTGCCTGAAAAACTTCCATAACGAACTCCTCACAATACAAAGTTAAGTTACCCAAGGAAACTTAAGTTTTTATTAAATTAAGATTAAGTTATATTTTTAACTCAGGGAGGATAGCTATTTGTCTGCTACTTGGGCGGAAATTCCAGCGATCGATTTTGAACCTTTTATTAACGGAAACGCTGAAGTTCAGCGAGATGTCGCCCATCAAATCTATCAGGCGTGTCATGCAATTGGGTTTATGTACCTGAAGAATCCAGGTATTCCTCCAGCATTGCTCGATCAGATGTTCGCGGAAAGTCAACAGTTTTTTGCTCTTCCCTACACGGTCAAAAATCAGCTAGCGTGGTCTGATGAATTCAGCAATCGTGGCTATGTCGGCGTCGAACGAGAACGCCTCGATCCAGCTAAGCCAGGAGATTTAAAAGAAGCCTTTAATATAGGAAAAGAAGTTAATCCTGATGAGAGAAGTAAAAAGGACTATTCTTCTCTAGTTTTGAATCAGTGGCCTCCAGGACAAGATAAATGTCGCACAACCGTTTTGGAGTTTTACCAAGCCTGTGTTGAGGTAGCTGATGCCCTATGTCGAGCATTTGCGATCGCATTATCGCTACCAGAGTCTTTTTTCGTCGAGCGGCATAGCGAGCAACAGCACACGCTTCGCTTACTTCACTATCCGCCTTTAGCACAATCTCCCAAACCCGAACAAGTGCGTGCAGGCGAGCATTCCGACTACGGTAGTTTTACATTGTTGTTTCAGGATGAAGTTGGGGGTTTAGAAGTTTGCACGGCACAAGGGGAGTGGATTGCTGCGCCCTACATTCCCGGTACAATTATCGTCAACACGGGAGATTTAATGCAACGGTGGACGAATCATGTATTCTGTTCTACCAAACATCGAGTGATGATTCCAACAGATGAGCGAGTGAAGCGATCGCGCTATTCAATCGCCTTTTTTTGCCATCCAAATGATGAAACTAACATTGCCTGTCTACAAACTTGCCAAACACCCGATCGACCACCACTTTATCCTCCCATTCAAGCAGGTGATTATTTGCGAAGCCGATTACAGGCAACTTATTAAATTATGAATTGTAAATGACGAATTATGAAATTTCATAACTCATCTTCAGTTACCAGTGAGCATTGATTATTCGGCGATTTCAAGACCTAGAAACGAGAGGGGATAGCTCATATCAGCAGCAAAGCCAAGGATTCCCGGATCGCGGTGTTCGTAGAGCAATTCTCCCTTTTCATTGAACAGAAACGTTCCCCCTCGCTGCGTTAAATAAGCTGCATCTGGCACGTAGGTCTTCCAATGGCTTAAAACCTCTACCATATTTCGCAGTCGCAGGGTTGCCAGTTCAAAGGGACGTTGAAATCCCTTACCTCCGGCTAGATTGAAGAACGAACCCTTGAGTGGGGGTAGCACTGTAGCCTTCACAACCTCCTCATCGTCAATCAACTGGGGTGCTTGGCGATCGCCCCGATAACCGCGCAACACTTCAGCCAGAGTCCCAGGACTACCAATCCCTGCACACATCAGTATCAGGTTAATCCAGGCGTTTTGAGCCGTCGAGAGGCTCTTAAGTTTGAGCGATAGTCCTGGATAGAGATTCAGCTTATGGTGTAGTTCTGCCTTGGGATCGACAAACAGACAAGAAGCTGGGAACCCTGTATACTGACAAAATCGCTGCCCCGATGCGCGATCGCCAATACCCACAGCCCGTATTACCAATCCTTGCCTTTGGATTCGGAGCGCTTCTCGTTGTAACCACCAGGCATATTCAAGAGTGTCAAAATCTCCCAATTGAGGCCAAACCAGGACTAACAGCCTCTTGTCTAACTCGCAATCGCTTAACAGAGGCACAATAGCTCCATCGCTAACCCGCATTTTCTGAGCCGACTTGAAGATGGCGTAAGCATCCATAGAATTGGTTGATTGAAAAACAGGAGAATCAAGAAAAGTATAATCTCTTTTCAGAATCTACTAAGCAGTATCACAAAACTCATCTTTCAATCACTTGCTCAATTTCGGTTGTGTGAGAAAGAACCACATCATCAGTCCTTTGCAATCGCTAGTCGTGAAAAATCTGTCTGGAAGATTAAAAATTGTTTGACTCTACCATCCATTGGTGGGAGTCTCTAACTCCCAAGGTAACTACATGCAAAAACTGGTCACTGGTCACTGATAACTGGTAACTGAAGATGAAGACTTTAAGGGAAGCTCAAATAGAACAGATTCGCCAGCTAATCGACGAGCACAATCATCAGTTCGATGCGATTGTTACCTTTGGCTATGGACCAGTGGAACCGGGTCATAGACCAGGTCTCGGAAAGCTGAACTTGTATGGAAGAATTAATGCGATCGCAACTGGGATGCTTTATCAAGGCTTTCCGGTTAAGACGATAATTCCAACTGGTGGAAAGACAGGAGGAGGAGATAAACCGTCAGAAGCTAAACTCATTGCTTGTCTGCTTCAATCTAAGTTTGATATTCCTGAATCCGTGTTTATCCTTGAAGAGGAAGCAGCGGACACTATCTTTAATATTATTTATATTGCTAATATTATCGATCGGACACCTCGGCTGTATCAAAACTTACTATTCGTGGCACTCGGCTGCCATTTGCCTCGAATCCGAGAAATCTGTACTTTAATTGGGCTGAATGGTTCTTTTGTAGCCGCCGAAACTGTTTTAGCAATTAGGTCTAAGCGTCACCAAGACCTGTTACTTGAAGCATTCCAACCAGCAAATACCAATTATGCCAATCTAGTTGCATCTCAAGCCAGAGGGAGTCGCGGATTAAAAGAACTTCCTGAGTATTGGTTACCACCTCTAGCATTTTTAAACAATTCAGAACGGTTGATAAAAATCCTGCAAAACCCATCGATTCAAACATTTCTTCAAAGCCAGGAAATAGATATTTTTGCCAAATCCATGGATAATGTGCGTAAAAAGTTAAGCTTAATTACGCGAAAGTTTCCTGAATGAAAACTTACGATTGGATTGTAGTGGGTGGCGGGATTACAGGAGCAGCACTGAGTTACGAACTGCGCCAAAAAGGCTTCAGTGTCTTACTTTTGGAGAAAGATATCACGCTCCAAAATGCTACTCGTTATAGCTATGGCGGTCTTGCTTACTGGTCGGGTACAACAGAATTAACTCGCCAATTGTGTCAGGAAGGAATAGACATTTACCGCAGCTTATCCGAGGAACTCGATGCGGATATCGAGTTTAGAGAATTGGATTTATTGCTGACAATTGACCGAGGCGATGACCCGCAGGCAGTGGCAAATAACTATACTCAATTTGCCATTCCCCCAACATTACTCAGTGTAGAGGATGCCTGCGAGTTGGAACCTCTACTGAATCGAAATGCGATCGCAGGCGCACTTACGGTTCGTCACGGCCACATCCATCCCGACAAAACCAACCAAGCTTATCTAGAAGCCTTTCGTCGGGCTGGAGGTGAAGTTCAAATCGAGCAAGTGACGGAACTGCTACGACAGGGCAATCGCATTGAGGGAGTCAAAACATCTGGGCAAACGTATCGTGCCGCCAACACGGTTGTCTGTGCGGGTGCTTTCAGTCGCGCCTTACTCAAAGCAGCCGGAATTCCTATTCGGCTGTATTTCACCCATGCGGAGGTAATTGAAACCCCACCCGTAGATATTCAGCTACGAACTCTCGTGATGCCAGCCATTCTTCAACGGTTTGCACTCGAAGCCAAAGCGAGTGCATCAGAGATAGACCATTTATGGGATGAACCCGGACACGAACCCGTACCCCCAATTCTCGATGCTGGAGCAATCCAGTTCCTTGATGGCAGTTTCCGGATTGGTCAGTTTAGCCGCACTCTCACCGATCCTTACGCTCAAGTAGCACCAGATGAAAGCGAAGCGAAAATGCGATCGCAAATTGGGAAAGTCTTACCCGCTTTAGAACAGCTACTAGGAACCTGGCATCACTGCTTGGTAGCGTTTAGCGGCAATCGCTTACCTGTTGTCGGTGCGATCGCTAATGTGGAGGGAGTCTATGTTTTCTCTGGATTTACGACACCACTGGTGTTTGCACCACCACTTGCTCGGCACTTCGCTCACTGGGCGGCTGAGCAGAATGATGAAATTATTACTCAATTGTCTCCTATAAGGCAAACGTAAACAATGTAGAGACGTGACATGCCACGTCTCTACATGATTTTGATTCAGGCAAGAGTACCCTGAAGGGTACCCTCAACACCGCTACCAATTTTCCACAATAGAGTCATCATCGTTACAACATTCAAGCCAACTTTGTGCAACTTGTCGCACTAGTCGTTGCACCTTAATAAGGCATGGGGAGTGGATCGCACCTCATCAGAAAGTGACATCGGTGGCGATAAACTGAGAGGTCTTCAAGGCTTGAGTGAATACCCAAAACACTTTCACAAGCTGCGATCGCAAAGCTCGATCGCGTTGTCTCAAAAAAAAGCTCAATAACTATCAACGACTCGTCGTCTTGCTCGCATTCTGCAACTGATACTAATCATTAACAGAGATCGGATATGCAACCGGAAAAAATTTCTCCAGGACTGCTCGTAGCATTACAAGATTATCAATCTGAGGGGCGACAGGTTCTAACTGCCCACAAGCGATCGCTCGGTATCGTCTCCTCTGAAACATCGATTAAGCCACCGCGCAGCGTCGTATTTCTCTACTGCGACGAGCAGGCAGACCTCGATCGCCTCGCACGATATGGCGTTCAAGTCAACCAGTCTACAGGCAGAATACGAACGGCTTTCTTACCCCTAGAGAGCCTAGACCCCTTATCGGAAGACCCTGCCATCCATCGGATTAAGCCCTCGCGCTACTTGCGCCCTTTAATGGATGTTGCTCCGGGTAAAGTGAATCTGCCACAGTTTAAGCAAGCCAGTGGACTGACCGGGAAGGGTGTCATCATCGGTATCGTGGACAGCGGCATTGACCCCAATCACCCCGCCTTCCAAGGTCGCATTTTGCAAATTTGGGATCAAACGCTACCGGGTTCAGGCGTGACAGAAGGCAGCTATGGCATTGAATTGACCGGAACACAACTGACGACCTCTCGCGACGAGATAGGCCACGGAACCCACGTCGCCGGAATTGCTGGTGGTGTGGACGCAACCTATGGGGGAGTAGCGCCGGAGGCAGACTATGTCATTGTCAAGTCAGACTTTCAAGATGCCCATATTGCCGATGGCATTCGCTACATTTTCCGAGTCGCCGGTCAACTGGGTCGTCCAGCTGTTGTAAATCTTAGCTTAGGCGGACACGCCGATGGTCACGATGGCAGCGACTCGTTATCACAAATTATTGACAGCGAATCTGGGCCAGGGCGAATTGTTTGCTGTGCCGCAGGCAATGAAGGGAACGACAATATCCACGGTCAAGCTACTGTACCCCCAAGCCAGACAGCTTCTATGCGCTTTCGCGTCCCCTCAACGGGAGTGGGAATTGCCGTGTTAAACGGTTGGTATTCAGGCAAAAACACCTTTGAAGTGTCAGTACAGATGCCCAATGGTCGGGTCACGCCCTTCCAAAAGGTGATTACCAGCGGTAATTCAGTCCAGCAATACTCTCTGCCTAATGCCAAAATCCTCGTGGCGACACCAGGGCCAGACCCAGCCAACGGCGACTATAATTTCTTCGTTCAAATCCGCAACAGTAATGCGAAAGGTTTTGTCCCAGGAGGGGTTTGGCAACTGCGAGTCCGCAACACGTCGAAAACTGATGGACGGGTAGACGTATGGACGTTGGATGACCAGCCTGCACCTGAAGTGGTTTTCAGCGGGACGAGCGCTCAGGATACGATGAAAGTGGGTTCCCCAGGAGCGGCGAAAAGTGCCGTTACCGTTGCCTCCTACACAACCAAAGTGCAGTGGACTGATATTGATGGCAAGACTGAAGGGGTTGGGCTGAAATTGGATGATATTTCTGACTTCAGCAGCGAAGGTCCTCTGCGCGATGGGACGAAAAAGCCTGATTTAGCAGCGCCGGGAGCAATGATAGTTTCTGCTCTTTCTGCTGATTCCAAGGTCGATCGAGCGGAGATGGTGAATACTAAGTTTGTGGTTAAGGCTGGTACCAGTATGGCGACGCCGT
>DATNPC010000889.1:0-4601 GCA_036703375.1 Allocoleopsis sp. | reverse complement strand
TAATCATATCTGGCTACCTTTCCCCCAATCGTCGATTAGATCCATTCTTAGAGGCTTTATCGACCTTTGAGCAGAAAAGCTCGTTTCATCTAGATATCTACGGTCAGATTTGGGATAAAGATTATATTCAAAAACGAATTCAAGACTTAGAACTTAGCAAACTGGTAACATTACACGGATTTGTCGAAGAGGATCGACTCGATACAGCGTTGTCCAATTCCGATTTAGCCATTAATCTACGTTATCCCACCATGGGAGAAGCTTCCATCAGCCAACTCCGGATTTGGAGTCATGCTCTTCCTAGTTTGGTAACGCAAGTGGGGTGGTATGCAGAACTACCTGAAAATACAGTTTCTTTCGTGCGTCCTGACTATGAGATTGAGGATATTCATCAGCACTTAAGAGATTTTCTGAAAAATCCCGATCGCTTTCTTGAAATGGGCAAAAACGGTCGGCGGTTACTGGAGGAACGTCATCATCCATCAGTTTACGCAAAAGCTATTGTTGATTTTGCAGAACTTGTGCAAAAGTTTAGACCTCGCTCGGTCGCTTACCAGTTAGTGGAAAGAGTAGGAGAAGAGATAAGTAGTTGGATAAAAGATGAGGCATTGATGCCAGCCATTAATAGAGTAGCTGAAGCTATATACCTCACAAGTTTGTAAGACCTAAGCGTTAGCCACTTCTATTCTTTGAGACGGCTTTAAGTATCAGTTACACAATCCTTGGGTAAAGTGAGAAATGCTTTCACAGACCCCGCATCAACGATTACTTCTTCAGCTTCAAGTCCAGCTTGACGGAAAATATCAGCATACTCAGATAAAGAGAAAGTTTGTTCGTTCACGCCTTGCAACAGCTCTGCATGCAAGTCGGGAGGTATATTATCTCCAAAATAATGGCCTGAAGGCTCGCATAGAAGGCTGATAAAACCATCGGGTTGTATTTTCTGGGCCAGCGATCGCAACGTGAGGGGTAAATTGGGAAAATGGTGGAGCGAACTGAAGATAACTATACAATCAAAGAAGCGATCGATAAATGGCAGCGTGTTAGCATCCGCACACACAAACTTCATCTCTACATCAGAGTGCTGTATCGCCAGAAAGCCAATTTGTAAACCATGAACGTCCACATCGACGTTATAAAGCTCACCTGGCAGAGGATGAATCATAGGGCGTGCGTTCCCGCCGACTTCTAAAATTTTTGGCTGAGGTTTGCCTAACCGCTCTAGCCTCGTTTTTAATAGCTCAAGACCGCGCAGATGATCGGCAAAATAACTTTCCGCAGCCAAGGAGTTTACCTGCCACTTGGCAGTCAGATCTGGTGGTCTATGAGCAACGATTTCGATAGGAATTGTTTTGGCTCCATCATCGAGCCAGCATATATCCTCCTGTACCAACGTTATCTCCAGTAGGTAGCGACCGGGACAATCGGGAGTTTGTATCAACATCGGTACAGTCAACTGGCGACTAGGTAACAAATCGATGGGTAGAGGTGTCCAGTGTCCTTTATGGCTTAATATCTTTCCATCGAAAGTACGCCAACGGTAGGCAATGAAGATAGGGGGGTGAGCGTGCGAGGAGAGCGTTGAAATCCCCACGTTTTCCAATCTGACGTTACCTGTAAAAGTTTTCCTCGCCTCAATTTGCCGTGGCAGGTAATCGAGTAACCAGCGGTAGCGTATCAGTTTGGGAACATTGACTGGAGGGGTGTCTCGCTCGTTAGACTGAGCTTGCAATTCATCTTTCGTTGTTCGTTGCTCGAACCGTGTCACGCCAGAATGCCGCACGCGCTGGACAAGCCGTCGTGGCAGGTAATCGAGCAACCGGCGGTAGCGTGTTGGTCTGGAGACGCTGACTGAATGGGTGTCTCGCTCGTTAGACTGAGATGGTGCTCCATCTAGCGTCGTAAATTGCTCGGACAGTTGCACGCCGGAATTCCGCACGCGATCGACAAATTGACGACTTTCCACGTCAATGAGAAAGTCAGCAAATTCGTAATCTTTGGAAAATATATCCTGTATTGAGGCTACAGTGCCGACATCCGCAGGTATTGCAAAAGCGTTTGCCATTTCAGCTGCAAACTTCGGAGAGGAGAGTCGTTTTGCCGATCGCACTACAACATCAGTAAACATGATAGGCACCCCATGAATAATGGGGTAACCGGCTCCGCACCTAGAGCACACAATAGTTTGATCTGTAATTGCAAGGTTAACAGAGTTACATCGAACACATTGAAGATCAACTGTCTTTGTCATTTGCTCTCTCACAACTATTGCAGCCTATTGACGATATCCAGTTTTTCGGGATTTTTAAGTTAACTAAAAAGTATACTCTAGATTCAATCGAGAGAGGAACTGACAATACTATTCTTCGGGGGCAGTGTTTGGCGATTTGGAAAAATATTTAGATTGTGGAATCCTTCACAGAGTTATAGAGATGTCGAGACGAAGTAACTCATTCCTTCCTGCTATCGTCAGCACCTCAGTAGGCTAACCCATCTTCTCGATCAAGTTGATGATGGGTTCTGTTGACTTTATTGACTTCGCCAACAAATTGGTTTAGCTTATGGTTTTGAGTGTTACCTCTCACGCCAAAAATCTTATGATTTCTAATTAAGCATGAAGTTAATCAGTAAAAATTCCATTTTTTTTGGCATCGAAATCTCAACTCTACAGCATACTCTAAGTATTCTAGCTTTTTACACAACTACCTACTTAATATTTTTTTCGCCTGTATTTTTTTCTAATAATTTGCTAGCCCCCGGTGATGGAATTACCCAAAGCGTACCTTCCTTTTATTTGCCTCGAACCCTGTGGACACCGCTACTCCTTTCTGGGTTTCCTGTCGCGGCAGATGTAACGCCCCAAACCTGGTATCCCGTATCTTTACTATTTTCTATTTTTCCTGACTCTTGGAACACTTTTGTTGTATCTGCTTATGTATTAGCGAGTTGTTTTTCCTATGGTTATATCTACACGATTACCCAATCAAAACTAGCAGCTCTTGTCGGTGGCATCATCTATGGCATGAGCGGCTTTATGATGGCGCATCTCGGTCATACCTCAATGATTCATACAGCAGCGTGGATGCCACTGTTAATTTGGGCTTTGGAGAAGTTGCGCTACAAGCTCAGTTCCGTTTGGCTGATCGTTGGAGTTTTTGCCATTGCCTGTTGTTTTCTGGCAGGACATCCACAGATTTTTGTCTATGCTGTAGGACTAAGTGGAATATATGCTTTAGTCTTCGGTGGATCGACTCCCATTGGTCGATGGAAATATTACAAAGTTTGTCTAGCGGTCTTAGTGTTAGGCGTCGCTTTATCGGCTATCCAACTTCTGCCGACAGCCGAGTTGACGGGCCTTACTCTACGAGCGAAGCTGAGTTTAGCGGATTTCGTCAGTTTCTCCTTACCTTTAGATCAGGTCATTCACTTCATCTTTCCTTATTTATTTGGTACTTATCCTCTTTTCTTTTACGAAACCCCCTACTTTGGCAAATGGCATCCCGGTGAGATCACCGGGTACATAGGATTATTGCCACTCATGCTAGCCGCGATCGGATTTCTCGCTTATGGCAATAAGACCGTCAGTCGGTTTTGGTTGGGTTGTTGTCTGTTGGCATTCCTATTGACTCTGGGCAAGGCGACACCCCTAGCCCAGATCGTGTACCATCTTCCCGCTTACAACAAATTTCGGGTTCCAGCGCGTCATTTCATTGAAATGTCCTTAGCGATCAGTGTACTAGCTGGGTTAGGAGTAGCAACCTTGCAACAACAGTTAGTCTCAAATCGTTTACTGCGAAAAACAGTTTTAGCGAGTACAGGCGTGATGTTCGTCAGCACGCTGAGCATTTTCCTCTTTTCTGGTCAACTCCACGCCAAGGCAATAAAGGCTGGTTTTAGACAAATTACTTTACTGCCCTGGTTAAACCCAGCGGTGGGCGTACCGTTGGTAATTTTTGGTTTGGCGGTAGCTACTCTGGTTTACTGGAGTCAATCAACACACTCGAAGTTTCGAGGACTAGGGCTACTGCTGATTCTCGTCATTGACATGGGAAGTTTTGGCTGGTTTTTTGCTTGGCAAGTTTCTCCTCCTAGTAAGGATTTACTACAGCCAACTGTCGCAACACAACACTATCGGGACATTCTCAAGTCCAATCAACAGCGCATGTTACCCATTCAGGGGGGGATAGGCCCTGTTGAGGCAATTCCTCCCCATCTATCTAGACTATGGGGTGTTCCTAGTGCTAGTGGTTACGGACCAATGCTGTTGTCTAGACTGAGCGAGTTACTTTCGATGACCGCAGCCGGAGTTGTTGAGGGAAACTGGGCTCATCAAGATAACCGCAGTTTAGATATTATGTCTATACGCTATGTCTTCATGCCTAAGCCAGCAACTGTACCTGACCAGAGAGGAGTGTTGTGGTCTCCGGAAGACATGAACAAATCGTTGGGCGCTGGTTGTGGGATTGAGCAGCCCAACTCTGTAAATTTTCAAGTTCCTGCTGGCACCAATGCCAACGCGATCGGTATTGTAAGTTCACTGACCTGCTCTGGGGATGTTCCTAATAATGCCGAGGTTTTGCGTATTTTAGTCACTGATGCTA